>PLEB01000254.1 GCA_003136915.1 Chitinophagaceae bacterium | reverse complement strand
ATGGTCAGGGTCACACATGAAGGGCTCGAAACATTTCCACAGGATAACGGGGATTTTGCGGCTGAAAATTTTACCGGCGGCTGGACTGCCATATTGGGTAAGTCACTGAAAAACTTTCTGGAAAGCGAATGACTAATGCATAAAAAAGCCTGCGATGATCCGGTTGGCCGGGAAAGCAGGCTCTTTTAAAATTTAAAAGCTCATTCGACGCTTACAGGCACTTCAACATTCTCCCAGCTAAGCACAAATCCCGGTTTGGAAACTTCATATGTAAGATGTTCCTGCATGCTGGCAGCACTGCGGGGTCTGACTTTTACGGTCACCACATCTTTAGCCGGATCCCTGTTGGCTTCGCCGGTCCTCTTAATTCCCCATTGTCCGGTTTCAGAATTCAGGATAATGGTCCATTCAGTTTCTGTCGGAATAGCGAATAAACTATATTTTCCGGCAGGCAATTCTTTTCCTTCCACCTTGATGGCCTTACTTGTTTCAAATATTGTTGCTTCATTGGCACCTGCACGCCATGCTTTTCCATAAGGAACAAGATCACCCCAGATCTTTCTTCCCTTAACAGAAGGACTGCTGTAATTTATTGTAATGGTTGCTTCGCCAGCTACTCCGGTGGCTGTTTTCGGAGGGCTTGGGCGGCTGGATTTATCGCCTTGCGCCCAGATAAGTGAAGACATGAATACGCCGGCCAGCGTGAGTACTAAGGCCCTTGTAATGGTTGCTCTTTTCATATGATTATCATTTGATTGTTTAAAAAACCCATTCCGTTTATAAAGCTAAGATTTCCCAGGTCCAACCTAGTGCTGCAAATACTATACCTGTTTGACTTCCTCAAAATACGGATTGCACCTGGAAACTATATTTAACATACCGCTCTTACGGCATACACTAAGCGCCGTCCGATGTAATAAAGTATAGAATTTAAAGCGTTTACTTTACATCAAAATGAATTTGTAACCTGATCTGATTCGAAGCTGATATGGAAGCGTTAATCAGAAGTGGAATAAATTTTAAAATATCTGCAGGGAATGGATAATTTGATCGTTTTATTATTGATTGGATTTGTTGTTGGAACCCTGGGTACATTGATCGGAGCCGGCGGCGGGTTTATCCTGGTACCTATATTGATTATTACGAATCCTCAACTTCCCCCGGATATCATTACTGCAATTTCCATGGCAATCATTGCTGCGAATGCCATTTCGGGTTCCTTCGCTTATTCGAGATCGGGGCGGATTGATTATAAAGCCGGAATTGTTTTTGCACTTTTTACAATTCCAGGTTCAATATTGGGCGTATATACCACGGCCTATATTCCTAAAACAGCTTTTCATATTATTTTCGGAATACTGCTCATCCTGCTTGCTGTTTACCTTTTTATTTCTAAAAAACAAATGATGGTTTCAGGATCTAAGGTGCCGGAAATAAAAAAACCTTTTAAGCATCATGTAATAACAGACCGGGAAGGCATCAGCTATGCATATACTTTTAATCAATATCGTGGTATAATCATCAGCGTACTGGTTGGATATCTGTCTCCCTTACTCGGTATCGGCGGGGGGATCATACATGTTCCGGCATTGGTAAACTGGCTGAATTTCCCGGTATTTGTGGCCACGGCAACCTCGCATTTTATTCTGGCTGTCATGTCAACGGTAAGCGTGGTGACCCATATTGTTCAGGGCCATTATAAAGATCCATTCGTGTTGCGCATGGTTTTTGGCATAGGGGCAGGAGCTATTGCCGGTGCCCAGCTTGGGGCTTTTATTTCGCATAAGATCAGGGGGAAAATGATTATCCGCGCTCTGGCGATATGCCTCGCCGTTGTTGGTGTCCGAATTCTGCTGGGGAATTTCTGATGGCTTGGAGGACTTAAAACATTGATTTTCAGGGCAGAACCAGGTCAAAGCAGGTGTTAACAGAATGTTAAAGCGCCTTGCTGAATGTGATTGTGGCATCTTTTTATAAGCTTAAACTTTGATTTCAATACTAGGTCCAATTCAAAAACAAACCCGTTATGCAAAAATTTTTATCCCGGATAGCCATCTTGTCGGTAATCGTCATGGCTGTTTCTTTTTCTGCTTCTGCTCAGGTTTATGTCAGAGTCCGTCCCGTTGCTCCCGTCATTGTAAGGCCTGTCGCACCCAGTCCGGCCCATGTGTGGATCGACGAGGAATGGGAACCAAGAGGTGGCAAATATGTTTATGCTGGTGGACATTGGGCCGCTCCTCCCCATCCCGGATGGATATGGGTTTCTGGTCACTGGAGACGTCATGGCCCTGAAGGTGAACAATGGGTTCGCGGTCATTGGAGAAGGAGGTAATGTGGAAGAAATTAAAAAGTAAAAAGTAAAAAGTAAAAAATGGAGCCTCCATTTTTTACTTTTTACTTTTTAATTTTTACTTGAGTTAAGTCCAGCCTAATCTACGACCACCTTATGGATGATTCAGTTTTTCAATCGCCGCGTCATAAAGTGCTTTCGTTTGGATGACATCCGGAACACTATGGTACCAGTTGGATTCGTGTTCAATGGAAAGCATTCCGCTAAAGCTTTGACGTTTTAATTCTGCAAGTACGGCGGGAATGTCAATCACGCCTTTACCAACCACCGTATCGGCGGCATGGGTATCATTAAACTTTACAATGTCTTTCAGGTGAACTCCGATGATATGTCCTTCCAGTAGCTTGAGACAATCAACTGGATTGAGGCCATTGCGGGCCCAGTGTCCAATGTCTGCACATGAACCAATATGGCTATGTCCTTTAGTGGCTGCCAGAACAGAATCCGGGCTCCAGTAAACATTGGGTTTTGGATGATCATGGATGGCGACATTTATACCATAGGCACCGGCCAGACTGTCAACCATATCCCATTGGGTTTTCAGAGGTTCGGCCGTGATATAACTCAGACCAAATTCCTTTGCAAGGTCGAAAGCTTTTATCCATTCGGCTTTTGTTTTAGGTGTGATTACACCCATGGCGACAATATGAATTCCTTTTGTCTGCAGCAATTGCTTTAATTTTTCGCGGGTCTCGGCAGACATTTCCGTTCCGAAGTTGCCCTGCATACCGTCACCCAATTTCTCTCCGAGAAAAGCCTCGATATTTTTTATACCCGTACTATCCACTTTGTTCAATGCGTCGGCAAAGGGGAACATGCGGAAAGTCCACATTTGTATACCCAATTTAAAACCCGCAGTTGAACCGGCGGAAACAGTATCTGTTTTCACCTGCGCTGTATCCGTTGTCGTGGCGGATTCTGTATTGTTATTGCATGCGGAAATGGCAAACATGCCAAAAACAGAAATTAGAAAACCGGCAAACAATTTCATCTTGGAATTTTTTATGAATGAATAAAAGAGAGAGAACCAAAACTCTGCCAAGTTAATTCAATTTTAGGAAAGAAAATTTTCCAACTGCCTGCAGGAAAACGGTGCTGGCTCAAAAATTAAACTTGCTTGTCAATGATGAAAGCAGAGTTTCAGCTTTTAATTTTAACTCATCGGTCAGATCCGTTCCGGAAGCGGCGGAATCCACGTATCCGCGCAAAGATTCCGGGAGTTTGCTCTTAATATAATCGAGTACATGCGTAACAGCCTCCGACGCCTGTTCATTTGTTAAGCCGGTTTTCTGCTGGAGTGTTTGAATGAGTTCGTTCATGATTATTTTTCGCAAAGATAAAGTAGGATTTAGTTTTATCCCGTTCTGTTATCCAATTGTTAACCAGCGGCATAGCCGAAATGCTGTGTTGGGCTCTGAAATTTCTAATATTCAAATTGCAGTACAATATCTCCGTTAACCGGATGGCCAACGCATGTTAAGATTAAACCCTGCTTTAATTCTTTTTCGGTAAGCACTTCATTATTTGACAACCACACTTCTCCGCTGACACAACGCAGGGCGCAGCTGCCGCATTTGCCTGTTTCGCAACTGTATGGCAGGGAAATCTTTTGTTTCTGTGCAGATTTCAATATGGTATCGGGATATATTACGCTAAAACGGCGGGAATGGCCCTGAAGTTCTAAGTTGACATAATGCGTGCCTGTATCGGGAGGAATTGCCCTGGGTTTGAAAGCGCGTGCGGGATTAAAATCTTCCTTTTTAATATGATCTCCCGGGAAACCCTGTTCCCGCAACATGAATATGATCATCCGCATATAGGACGGAGGGCCGCAGGTATAAAAAAGAGTTGTATCCGGATCGAAGCGTCCCATCATTAAAAATTCCAGCAGCAATTCCCGATTTAATCTTGCCCTTCTCAGATCAGAAATCGAACTGAATAAAAAATGGATATGCAGGTTTTCTGCAAATCGGGATTCGAGCTGCTGAAGACTGGAATAAAAAACAGTTGTCTGAACCGACTGGTTACTGTAAATTAGAAATATCCTGATCTGCGGACATGCATGAAGGACCGTCTTGATGAGTGAATAGATCGGTGCAATGCCGCTACCCGCTGCAAAAAAGAAAATGGTCTGGTAAAGATGAATGTTCTCAGGCAGACGGAAAAAACCAGCCGCGCCCGTGCTGAGAATAAAGTCACCTACCCGCGCAGTATCCACCAGTTTCCGGGAAAAAAAACCATTGGCTATCCGCTTTACGCCGATAGATAGTGGCTCATTCAATACCGGCGATGAGGTAATGGAATAGGACCGCCTGATTTCTTCTGCACCGGTCTTATGAACCAAGGTCAGGAACTGACCTGGCAGATAATTAATCTGGTGCCCGTCATTAAAAATAAAGGTCTTAAAATCCTCGGCCTCATCAATAATCCGCTGGATGGTTAGGATCTTATACAGATTGTCAGGCATTTCTTCGTGCATGGCGGATGAAAGTAATAAAATCACTGCTTACCTTCGGATTAATATTTTGAATTATTTATAACTGTTAAACGGCTTGCATGAAAAAGTTTTTCTTTCTACTGGTTGTTTTTCTTACGGGTGCAATTGCCTTTGCCCAACAAGACGATGAAATGGCTTCGCCAAAAATAAACACAACCGATGGAATGTTGCAGGGGCTGAATGAATCAGGCTTACGTATTTTCAAAGGGATACCCTTTGCGCAGCCTCCGGTAGGGGAGCTTCGCTGGAAGGAACCTCAGCCCGTAAAACATTGGGATGGGGTTCGAAATGCTGATCGTTTCGGTCCACGCGCCATGCAGCTTCCTATATACTCGGATATGAATTTCCGGTCAGACAGTGTCAGTGAGGACTGCCTTTATCTGAACGTGTGGACGCCTGCCAAATCGGGCAAAGAAATGCTTCCGGTACTTGTCTATTTTTATGGCGGCGGTTTGATGGCCGGTGATGGATCAGAGTTTCGATACGATGGAGAAAGCATGGCCCGAAGAGGGATTGTGGCTATTACGGTTAATTACAGGCTTTCAGTATTCGGATTCCTTGCACATCCGGAGCTGACTAAAGAATCTCCGCACCATGCATCGGGCAATTACGGATTTCTTGATCAATATGCGGCCCTGGTTTGGGTAAATAGAAATATTAAAGCATTTGGAGGCGATCCCGAAAAAGTGACCATTGCAGGGGAATCAGCGGGTTCATTTTCGGTCTGTGCGCTGATGGCATCACCTCTTTCCAAACCTTTGATCCGGGGCGCAATAGGTGAGAGCGGTTCCTTGCTGGGATTGCAACCGACCGCAGAGCTGGCAGTTGCGGAGAAGGCGGGTTCATCATTTGGCGCCAGCCTCGGCGCAAATTCCCTGGCCGCGCTCCGTATGCTTCCTGCATCGCAGATACTCAAAGCAACGGCAAGTGCAGGCTATGGTCGTTTCCCCGTATGCATTGACGGCTATTTCTTTCCCAAATCACCGCTTGAGATTTATATTTCAGGCGAACAGGCAAAAGTCCCGTTGCTTGTGGGCTGGAATTCTGAAGAAGGAAACTGGCGGTTTGTTCTCGGGGGAAATCAGCCCACCAAAGAAAACTTCGTTAAGGCAATTCAGAAAATGTATGGAGATCATGCTGAGGAAGGAATAAAAGCATACTATGTTACCGGCGATGCAGATGTGGAATCCGTAGGGACAGACCTGGGTTCCGACCTGTTCATAGGTTTCAGCACCTGGAGATGGTCGGATCTGCAAACGCAGACGGGCGGCAGCAAAGTTTACCGTTATTTCTATGCTCATCCCAGACCCGGGACACGTCAGCCACAAAAATCACCAGTGCCCATCGGAGCGGTTCACTCCTCCGAAATCGAATATGCATTGGGTAATCTGCCAACAAACCGCGTGTTCGATTGGCAGCCGGATGATTACGAGGTTTCGGCCATTCTGCAGACTTACTTTGCGAACTTTATTAAAACAGGTGATCCCAATGGGTTGGGGGTTCCCGACTGGCCGGCTAATACGCGCGATAAAAAAATTGAAGTGATGCATGTTAATGTAAATAGCATGGCCGAACCGGATAAGACCAGACAACGATATTTGTTCCTGGAACTGACTGCGAAGAAATGAGTTGGAGTAAACGGTCATCAATTCCTGAATAATATTAAATTCGAAATCAGTTCCATTTAAAGCAAATTGAATGACGGATACGAACAGCAGACAGCAACGCGCCATACTGCAGGATATTGGCAGAAGAGCTATGGTTGACAGGGGGCTTCTTCCTGACTTTTCTCCGGAAGCTATCACCCAGCTTAATGGAATTCAGGAAAAGCAGGCGATAATTTCCGGAACAACAAAGGACCAGCGGGGGCTTGCATGGTGCTCTATTGATAATGATGATTCACTCGATCTTGACCAGCTGAGCGTTGCCGTGCCGATGCCGGGCGAACTTACGAAAATACTCATCGCCATCGCAGATGTGGACGAGGTAGTTAGGAAGCAGTCGCCTTTGGACGTTCATGCAGAACAAAATACTACCTCGGTGTATACAGCGGCACAAATATTCCCGATGCTTCCGGAAAAACTTTCAACAGGAATTACTTCACTTAAACTGAATGCAGACCGTTATGCCATTGTGGTTGAAATGAGTTTTGATAAGAATGGATCACTTCAGGATGCAGAAATCTATAAAGCGGTTGTCCGTAACCGTGCGAAACTTGCGTACAACAGTCTTGCTGCCTGGTTGGAAAATACCGGGCCAATGCCACAGGGCATTGCCGGTATTCAGGGGCTTGATGGAAACATCAAGCTTCAGAATACCATCGCGCAAAAATTGAAATCCCTTCGGTTTGCCAATGGAGCACTTGATTTTGAAACCATTGAAGCGAGGCCCGTCTTTGCCGGGGATGAGATCAAGGATCTCCAGTCAGAAAAAAAGAACAGCGCGAAAAGTATAATAGAAGAATTTATGATCGCAGCCAATGGCGTTACGGCCAGGTGGCTCGCATCTAAACAGTTTCCGTCCATGCGGCGGATTGTCCGCACCCCGAAGCGTTGGGACCGCATAGTACAACTCGCGGCCGAAAAGAAATTTAGCTTGCCTCAGCTGCCAGACTCCAAAGCTTTGGATCAATTCCTGGTGGCAGAAAAAGCTGCGGACCCCGATCGTTTCCCGGATCTTTCACTCAGTATCATTAAACTACTGGGTTCCGGAGAATATGTAGTTGAACTGCCGGGCCAGGAGGCTACTGGCCATTTCGGCCTGGCCGTAAAAGATTATACACATTCCACGGCACCGAACCGCCGGTTTCCCGACTTGGTGACTCAAAGGCTGGTAAAAGCAGCTCTTGCGGGGGAAACTGTCCCGTATGGGAATGACGATCTCAGCGGACTCGCGGCACACTGTACCGAAAAGGAGGACGACGCAAAAAAAGTGGAGCGCCAGGTGCAGAAATCTGCGGCAGCTATGCTTTTACAAAATAAGACTGGTCAGCAATTTGACGCTATAGTTACCGGGGCAACAGACCAGGGCGTTTGGGTTCGCCTGTTTCAGTTGCCCGTTGAAGGAAAACTGGTAAGTGGATTTCAAGGGATGGACGTTGGTCGCAGGCTTCGCGTACAGCTGGTCAGCACGGACGTGAATCGTGGGTATATTGATTTTAAGGGATTGAAATAATCCACTGCTTATTAATTTCTGGAATATCAACCTTTCGCATATGGAATATATACTGGACAAGCCGCTGCACGGGACCATAGGTACTGAAAAATATCAATGCACTATTGAATGGCGGAACGGAAAATTCATTTCAGATGAACCTGTAAAGGCTGGCGGCAAAGAACTTGGACCGGATCCTAATACTTTGCTTCTTTCTTCAATTGCTTCCTGCACTTTAATAACGCTCAGGATGTATATAGACCGGAAGGGTTGGATAATTCCTGAAATTGCGGTGAATGCAAATTCATATCTGGAAACGATAGAAGGAAAAAAGCGCTGCACGATTGACCAGGATGTTTTATTTAAGAGCCCGGTTACTGATGAACAAAAAATCAGGCTGCAGGAAATCGCCGCACAATGCCCGATATCTAAAATCCTGGAAAATGGGATTAAGGTACGGACCTTTGTTTTCAGAGACACGGACACAAAGGTGATTCATTATTCCAATGAAGAAATTTCGGTTGTTTGGAGGCCCGAGTTCTGCCAGCATTCAACGAGGTGCTGGACCCAGCTGCCCGAAGTGTTTGATCCAAAAATAAAGAAATGGATAAATCCGGATGGCGCCCCGGCAGAAAGAATTGACCAGCAGATAAGGAAATGCCCATCGGGTGCATTGAGCTTCATTAACAAAAAAAATCCAGGATCATGAAACACATATCTATACTGGTTCCGAAAGGAGATGTCGCCCTGAGTTGCATCGAGGGCTCATTCACCGTGTTCAATGGGGTGAATGCTTTTTTAGAAAATCGGGGAAAGCCTGCTTTATTCAAGGTTCAGCTGGTCGGCCTGACCAATGAAGCCCAGGTATACCATCGTTTATTTAAGGTTTATCCTGACCTTGTTTTGGATGAAGTGAAAAGAACCGATCTGATTATTATTCCAGCTGTAAACGGTGATATGGAAGAAGTAATCTCAATGAATGCCGAATTTATTCCATGGATGACCAGGCACTATAAAGCCGGAGCACATTTAGCCAGCCTTTGCGTAGGTAGTTTTTTACTTGCGTCGACAGGCTTGCTTGCAGGGAAAAAATGTTCCACGCATTGGCAGGCTGCAAATGAATTCAGGAGAATGTTTCCGGATGTAAACCTGGTTTCCGAAAGAATTATCACTGACGAAAACGGTATTTATTCAAGCGGGGGAGCGAATTCATTTCTTAACCTGATCTTATACCTGGTGGAAAAATATGCGGGCCGTGATATGGCAATTTTTGCGGCCAAGGTATTCGAAATAGAAATTGACCGGGATAGCCAGTCGCCGTTTATAATATTCGGCGGACAAAAAGACCACGACGATGAACCCGTTCTGAAAGCCCAGGAATTCATCGAAAATAATTTCCAGGAGAAAATCAGCGTTGAACAATTAGCCTCGATGCTCGCCATAAGCCGGAGAAATCTCGAGCGCCGCTTTAAGAAGGCCACTTCGAATACCGCGGCAGAGTATATGCAACGCGTGAAAATTGAAGCTGCTAAGATGAGCCTGGAATCCTCCCGCGAAAATGTAAATGAAGTCATGTACAAGGTGGGGTATACGGATACAAAAGCCTTCCGTAATACCTTCAGGAAGATTACCGGCTTATCGCCTGTGGAATACAGAAATAAATATAAGCGGGAGACTGTGCTTTCACTTTCATAATTTCTAACGGGCGTTGCTCAATGTTGCTTGTTTTATTTTTTTGTGATAGAAAATATATGAGCACGCGATCAGAAAAAAGCCTATAAAGAAGGTGGACCATTTACTTGCAGGATCCCCCACGCTAATGGTGGAATACATCGCGCCTGCCAGATCAAATGTCAGTCCTGCATAAGCCCATTCTTTGATCCTGGGAAAACCCGGAATAAGTATGGCTATAACACCCAAAAGTTTGGCAACTCCAATAAAGGGGAGGAGATAGGTTGGAAAACCCAGATGCGTACAAACCAGGGCAACGGAAGCAGGTGATGACATGATACTCGGAATTGCGCCAATGCCCATCAGGGCAGCCAGTAAAATTGTAAATATCCAGTAGAGAATATTTGTCTTTTTCATTTGTTGGTGATTTGGGGGGCAATTATTTCAGCAGCTTCACATTCACTGCATTGGCGCCCTTAGGACCCATTTCAACTTCAAAATTGACTTTGTTATTTTCTTTGATAGCTTCCGTGAGTGAATTGACATGCACAAATACGCTTTCCTGCGTTTCCTGATCTTTAATGAAGCCATAGCCTTTTGCGTCATTAAAAAAAGTAACTATTCCGGTGCGGATCAGATCGGCCGGATTCACAGGTCCCTGACGCGGCACACTGGTATCGATATCCTCAGCATTTATGGTAATTTTCTTTCTTGGATCAGGAGGCTTGGAAGAAAGGTTACCATTCTCATCCATGTAGGCCAGCATACTGTCCAGGTCATTACCGTCTTTGCTGTTTTCTTTCCTTTCCAGTCTTTTCTCGGCCTTTTCTTTTTTGTTTTGCTGTTTTTTCTTTTCTCTTTCTTTTTTATTCCAGGTTTCTCCCATATTCTTTTTTACTATTTTGTTTTAAATTGAGCGGTGAAAACCGTTTCAGGATGAGTGATAAACCTTCCCGAAACGAATTGGTTTTTTGCCAGATTCAGTTAAAGGTAAGCTTTTATTATCCGCCTTTCGAGTGCCGCCTGAAATGCACTGCCGGCGCTGGTTTCGAGGTCAGTGGCCCATAGGATTCCAGCGAATAGTGATCGGTGTTACCGCCCCGAAAGCGAGACCCGGTTCTTAAAATCAGAAATAATAATTTATCGTAAATACCGGGGCAATCCGCGATCCTTTATCTTGCTGCTGTTTTTAAATCAGCAAGGGGCATGAAGGATCCGAATCGTCATTACTGGCTTAGATCAGGATCAAACACCATGATCCTGAATACGCAGGCCCTGCTTTTTGGCTTCGGCGGATTCTACCTGCTGGTGCATATATTGGATAAGCACCACTTTGGCATTTGGGCATTATTCATTGCTACGGTCACCATTTTTGAAATGGTCCGAAGCGGATTGGTCCAAAACGCGCTCATTCAATTCCTGTCATCCAACCGGGAGGAGGAACATGCCGAAATTCTTTCTGCGTCATTCGTACTCAGCAGTTTAATTACTGTGATTTGCATTGGAATCAATATTGCCATTGCCGGTTTTCTGGCCAAACTATGGCATTATCCGCTTCTGGCGAATATGTTCTACCTATATTCGATCGTTTATATTATGCAGAGCATCCTGACGCAGTTTCAATGGATCGAGCAGGCGCGGCTTAGTTTTAAAGGAATTCTGTATTCCACTACGCTGAAACAGGCGGGTTTTTTCGGATACCTGCTTTATTGCTTTTTTACTCATTTCAGTCCTTCGCTCAATAGCCTGATTTATGTGACGGGGTTCTTTACACTGGCGGGTGCCGTCCTGCAGTATTTTTTCGTGCGTCAATACCTTTCGTTTCATTTCACCTACCGCTTCGGCCGCATCAAAAAAATGTTTCATTATGGCAAATATGTCCTGGCTTCTTCTATCAGCGGTATCGTAACCAATACATTGAATCAAATGATGCTGGGCACATTGATGTCGCCTGATACGGCCGGCGTTTATAATGTAGCCGTTAAGATTAGCAACCTGGCTGACCTTCCCACAAATGCGCTTGGCACCATCGTATTTCCACAGAGCTCGAAACGCTTTGCGGGTCAGGGCAAAGAAGCCAGCAAATACCTTTATGAGAAATCCGTTGGCACGCTGCTGGCCCTGCTGATTCCATTTGTCCTGATCCTGTTTCTGTTTCCATCCTTCGTGATACATGTAATTGCGGGAGGCAGGTATGCTGACGCAATTCCCCTGATCCGCATTACCGCGCTCACATGCCTTTTTAGTCCTTTTTCCCGGTTATTCGGTACCATTCTGGATTCTATCGGAAAAACACAATATAATTTTCTTGTAGTCATTTTGTTTCTCAGCTTCGAGGTGGTGTTGAATTATTTCATGATCCGGCGCCAGGGATTGATGGGTGCCATTTATGCAACCTTTATTGCAAATGTCATTTTCTTTGGCGTGATGCAGGTGATCCTGCGCAGGGAGCTTCGGGTGAATGTTTTAAATACTTTTGTTTATGCGTTCCGGTTCTATCCGGAATTCTGGAAAATGTACCTGAAGCCTGTGTTCGGAAAATAAGGCCGCTTCTCTTTCCTTTACATCATAAAATTATCCGGCCCTTGAATAGTTAGCAAGAAATAGCTAATTTCCGTGCTCATAACATTCACTAAGGCGATTTTCATGATGAAGGTATTGACAAAACTAATCAAGCAGATCTTCGGTCTCGATTCCCAGTTCAACGTTAAACCTCTAAAGAAACTGACCTATATTGGTTCAAAATATCATGGTTATACCATACCGGATCATTTGTTGACCAATGAATCGGTATGTTATTGTATCGGTGCAGGGGAGGATGTTTCGTTTGATACAGAACTGAAACGCATTTTTGATGCAAAGGTCTTTGTATTCGACCCGATGCCCGAAGGAAGGGATTATTTTATGCAGCTGAAGCAGGCTGTTGCCGTCGGCGATTCCCTTCCCGTAGAGGGTGATACCGAATTTCGTTACAGGATATCGTCACAAAAACTGGATGAGATAACGTATGAAGAAAAAGGCGTTTGGAACAGGGAAACGGTGATGAGATTTTACTCGCCGGTGCTGGACAATTATCC
>PLEB01000317.1 GCA_003136915.1 Chitinophagaceae bacterium | reverse complement strand
GATGTGAATGGAAATAAGGTATCCATTTCGTCTTTCCGGGGCAAATATTTGCTGATTGATTTTTGGGCAATCTGGTGCGGTCCATGCCGTATGGAAAATCCCAATGTAGTGGAGGCATACAAGACATTTAAGGGTAAAAATTTTACCATTCTGGGTGTGTCACTGGATAAGGACAAAGATGCCTGGAAAAAAGCCATTTCCCAGGATCATCTTACATGGACTCATATCAGCGACCTGAAATACTGGAATAGCCAGGCGGTAGAAACCTTCGGCTTTCAGGGCATTCCCTTTAATGTGCTCGTTGACCCATCCGGGAAAGTGATCGCCCAGGAACTCCGTGGCAATGACCTGGAAAATAANNTACTTTTTACTTTTTACTTTTCCTCCCTATCGTAATCAACAGTGCAGGTAAAAACAACAAATTCGTGAAGGTTGCCATCACGAGCGTAAGTGATGTGAGCCATCCCAATGCCTGGGTTCCGCCAAATCCGCTGAAACAAAAAATGATAAATCCTGCAATCAGGACCAATGAAGTGTAGATGATGCTGATACCGGTGGAATGAATGGTCCTGATCACCGCATCCCGCACCGGCTCTCCTTTCTGTTGATCCTGTTTATAATTTACCAGAAAACGGATGGTTATATCAATAGCGATTCCTAATGCTATGCTGAATACCAATACCGTCGACGGTTTTAGAGGAACCCCCGCCCATCCCATTACCCCTGCCGTAATAATCAATGGAATTACATTCGGAAGAAGGGAACAAATAAGTATTCTAAAAGACCGGAACAGATAGATCATACAAACGGCTATCAGCGCAAAAGCCCAAAGAATACTCTGCTGGAGCCCGTGAATGATAAAGGCGCTTCCTTCCAGAAAAGTTACTGTGGTGCCGGTTAATTCCACCGAGTATTTTGTACTGTCGAACAGTTGCGAAGCCCGTTTATTTATTGACCCCAAAATCGACGGTAGGCGCAAGCTCCCTACGTCGGCCATATTTACACTGATACGTGTTGTTTGCCTGTTGCTATCAATGAAACTATTTGCCAGTTTTGTAACATTGTTTGACTGGCTGGCGCTGTCGTTTTTCACATTCAGATACGGGGCAAGAAAGCTAAGGTCGAATTCATTGGGAAGCGCATAGTCGGAACTGTCATTATGATAATAAGCCTGACGCACAAATTTCAATCCTTCCACGATGGATAATGGCTTTGCCATTACCGGGCTGGAGTCAATGAAGGAAGAAAGCTGATCAATTTTTCCGAAAGTCACCAGCGGGCTTGCCCGTAACCCATTTTTCCTTTTTGTATCGATCAATATTTCCAGCGGCATTACACCTTTGAAATTATTTTCGAAAAACTTAAGATCGGCATATACCGGATCTGTTTTGGGAAGATCATCCAGGATAAATCCTTCTGAACGCAACCGGAAGATCCCGGCTATCGAAACGATCAGGACAAGGACAGTTGTTGTATAAATGACTGATTTGTGGTGAAGCGTCCAATCTTCCAGACGGTCCAGTAATGAAGTTAGCCAGCGATTGGTAAGATATTTCATGTGCCGGAGTTTCGGATCCGGCAGATAACTGAGCACGGAGGGCAGGAGAACAATTGAAATAAAAAAAAGCAGCATGATGTTGATTCCCGCCACTACTCCAAATTCTCTCAGAACGGCGCTTTTTGTAAAAGCAAATACGCCAAATCCTATAGCAGCCGCGATATTGCAAAACAAAGTGACAATCCCCATTTTCCGGATCATCTCCTGAAGAGCTTTTTTCTTCTCGCCGGTATCCTTAAACGATGTGTGGTATTTATTTAGAAAATAAATACAATTGGGAATTCCGATGACAACGATCAACGGTGGAATCAGCGCATTCAACAGGGTTATCTTATACCCGAAGAGGTGCATAGTGGCAAGACTGAATACCACTCCGATAATGACGACTGTCAGCGACAGGATCATGGTGCTGAAGCTTCTGAAAAACAACAGCAGGATAAGCGCTGAAAGTAAAACAGAACCAAGCAGGAACCATTTCATTTCAGTGGCCACTTTAGTAGCCATATTCGTCCTTATCAATGGTAGCCCGCTGTAATGCATTTGAATGTGATGGGCCTCTCCGAATGCATCCCCAAGTTCTACAATGCGCCCGACCACTTCCGTTCTTGCAGCGGTGTTCATCAAATCCTTATTTACGTGGATGGCAGAGAGATAAGCTCCTGTTGCAGGATTGTAAAGGAGATTCCGGTAAAAGGGTTGGTTTTCAAATGCATTTTTGGCGCTATCCAGCTTTTGCTGGGACCTAAATGCTGAGGAAAACAAGGGTTTTGGGGTGAGCTTTTGCGTATTGTCACTTCTAACCAGAATAATAGCTTCGGGTATACTGAGAACCTGCTCAACACCCCTGACTTTCTTGAGATCCTGGTTGAGCTGCAGGTAATCATTAAAAAAGTCTTTCGAGAACAGGTTGCTGGTCTGAATTCCCATCACAAGCAGGTTTCCATCGTCGCCGAATTTTTTCCGGAAATTCTGGTAGGCAATATATTTCGGATTATCGGTTGGAATGGCCCGCGTATACTCATAACTCAATTCAATTCTGGATGCTTCAAACCCTGCAAAGACCAGCGCGATGGCCAACAATACCAAGAGACGCAATCGATTTTTCAGAACAAAATCAGCAATGGTTCCCCACATATATTTAGTTGACTTTTGATGATTCAGGCTTTGTTTTGTCCCGCAAAGAAACTTATTTTAACCGAATTTCGCCTGAATACCGGATCATGATTCACAAAACAAAAGGTATTGTACTGCGTACGGTGAAATATGGCGAAACCAGTGTAATCGTTTCCATCTTCACTGAATTGTTCGGATTGCAGTCCTACCTCGTGAATGGTGTAAGAACCGCCATTCCTAAAGGAGGGTTGAAAACGGCTTTCTTTCAGCCTTCTGCCATCCTGGACCTGATCGTGTATCATAATGAATTGAAAAATCTGGAACGCATAAAAGAATACCGGTGGGAACACCTGTATAAAAATATTTTTTTTGACGTAGTGACCCATACGGTGGCGCTCTTCATGATCGAACTGCTTCAAAAATGTTTAAAGCAGCCCGAGGCAAATCCTGAGCTTTATCAGTTTGTGGAAGATGCTTTGATCCACTTGGATGAATCGAATAACTCCGTCAGGGCCAATTTCCCGCTTTACTTTGCGCTTCACCTGGCCAATTTTTTCGGTTTGCGGATCAGCGACAACTATTCAAAGCAAAAAACATTCCTTGACCTGCAGGAGGGATTCTTCACCGGGGAGAAACCAGTGCATCCAAATTTTCTGGAAAATCCCTACAGTGAACTTATTTCGCAGTTGCTCCGCGTGATGCGGCCTGAAGAACTGCCGGAAGTTCCGCTGAACAAGGAAAAGCGCCGGATATTGCTACAGGCCTGCCAGGATTTTTTCGCCCTGCACATGGCCGGATTCGGCACGATGAAAACGCTTCCGGTTTTGCGTACCATCCTGGATGATGCACCCTCATAAAATTCGCCGGCACTGGCTATCCTTATCAATTAACTCTTTTCCCGCGGACTCAATCAGGACGAGTCCCGGCTTCTTTCCTTTCTTAAAATCGCCCAGTTCATTTTCAAGCTGGAGAGCTCGTGCACCGTTGGAAGTAGCCCATTTCAGGAGACGGCTCAACTCGATTTCCGGGAAGTATTTTTTTATGGTTTTCATTTCCTCAAGCACGCTGAGCTGGAGATTACTGGCGAGACTATCCGTACCAATGACGATGTTAGCATTCAGCCTGATCATTTCAGGTATATCCGGCAAGCGGTTCTCAATATAGAGATTTGCATTCGGGCATAGACAAAAAAATAAATTGCGGCTGAATTTATTTGCCATGGAAAGATCCCCGGCTGAAGTATAGGTATTGTGAACAAGAATTATATTTTGCGCTTGCCCGAGTAAAGGCAGGTAATAAGGCAGGCTCCTGGTTCCCGTTCCGGAGAAATGTGTGGTTTCTATTTCCATCTTCCTGAACATCTCGGTAAGTTCGCCGTGGCCGGAAATAAAATATGCATCTTCTGCGGCGCTTTCCTGATTATGTATTGTAATGGTTTTTTGAGGAAAGCGCGTTCCCAGTAATTTCCACAATGGATTTGAAACGGAATAAGGGGCGTGCGGACTTAATGAAAGATGATCCTCGCTTCCTGTCATTTTTGCGAACTGATCATATAATGATCTTCCGGAATCAAACCGTTTGTGGGCCTGATCTGGCAGCCAACCTGCAAGTTCAATGAAATTGTAATAAGCGAGATGCTTACCTGATTTTTGAGTAAGGGTATCGGAAGTATTACAGATATCACCAACCGCAATGATTCCTGCGGCCAACATTTCCTCTTCGGCAGATTTGATGCAATCCATAATTTCCACGGGGTCATTTTTCCTCTGGCTTACGACAAAAAGAACAAATTCAACCAGGCCGCTTTTCATCGGAGTACGTCCTTTCAGATGACTTAATTCCAGATGGCAGTGGCAATTCACAAAACCCGGGCTTAATAAGCCCTTCAGTTTTTCAACCTCTTCTCCTGCCTCGCCAGGATGTATAATCTTCTCAATGGTACCGTCGGCCTTTGTTATCAGCACCTGTTCCTCATTCAACAGGTTATATCCATCAAACAAATAGTCAGCCTGGAATTTCCGATAACTCATGGTTCGGTTAACTTTGCAGCAATATAAATTTTTCGAAGGTATGATAGATAAGCTGGAGGCTATCCGGGCCAGGTTCGAAGACCTGGGCGTGGCATTGACGAATCCTGCCATTGTAAATGATAACAGAAAGTTCAGCACAACCAGTAAGGAATACCGAAGCCTGGAAAAAATTGTAAAATCCTATGATATATACCGCAGCCTGCTCGATGATCTTGCATTTAACCACGAGGCGCTAAACGGGGATGACGAAGAACTCAGGGAATTGGCCAAAATGGAAAAACCCTCCCTGGAGGAAAAAAAGTCTGCACTGGAAACAGAGATCCGGCAATTATTGATCCCGAAAGATCCTCAGGATGAAAAGAACGCTATTCTGGAAATCCGGGCGGGCACGGGAGGGGATGAAGCCAGCCTTTTTGCCGGGGACCTGCTCAGGATGTATTTGAAATATGCTGAAAAAAAGGGCTGGCGTACGGCAATCCTCAATGAAAGTACGGGCACTGTTGGCGGATATAAGGAAGTTGAGGTTGAAGTTACCGGGGATGATGTATACGGAACGCTCAAATTTGAAAGCGGTGTTCACCGCGTTCAGCGCGTACCGGATACTGAGCAGAGCGGGCGGGTCCATACCAGTGCCGCTACGGTTGCTGTTATGCCGGAGGCGGAGGAAGTGGATTTTGAACTAAAAGATAGTGATGTAAAAATGGAAACCGCGAGGAGCGGGGGCGCAGGAGGACAGAACGTAAATAAGGTGGAAACAAAGGTATTGCTGACCCATATACCTACAGGAACCGTGGTGGTCTGCCAGACGGAAAGGACCCAGCTTGGTAACCGGGAAAAAGCCATGCAGATGCTCAGGACCCGTTTATACGAAGAACAGGTGAGAAAACAGGAAGAGGAAATTGCCCGGCACCGGAAAAGCCTGGTGAGTACCGGCGACCGTAGCGCCAAGATAAGAACCTATAATTTCCCTCAGGGAAGGGTTACCGACCACCGGATAGGCCTGACAGTATATAATCTGAACGATGTGTTAAACGGGAATATCAGTGAATTCCTTGCTGCGCTTCAGTTTGCTGAAAATGCCGAGAAAATAGCGAACCAGTCCTGATTTGTTGCAATTATTCCCCAGAACCTGCGTAATTAAATTCCTTGCTATTGGTATAAGCCAGTATTTTATTTAGTAAATTTATTTTATATTATTTTAACAATTGTCCATTAAACATTTCATTGTTTAAACAGTTTAATGGTTATAACTCACCCTTACCAATGAAAACGCCGCGCCGGCGCGGGTTTTGGAGCTCGTTGAAATAAAAGTGTTGAGGGTTGCTTACGCTTGAATCTTAAAATATTGTTATTAAGT
>PLEB01000277.1:5928-6919 GCA_003136915.1 Chitinophagaceae bacterium | reverse complement strand
TTGCATCCGTATGAAGATTGCTTTCATCCACCCCAAACGTGCATTCCTTCCGGAATTAGCAGCATATCAAACCTTTTTCCTTTCAAAAAATATTCAGGTCAGTGTTTGCAATTATGGAGAAGAAGCGGTATCCGGCGCCGACGTATATTGGTATATCATGGGAATATATCCAGGGGCCAGGGCAGAAAAAAAAATGATCATTCATGAATACTCTTCAGCTTCGGTTCCACCTTACCGTAAGCTAAAAGACTTTCTGAAAAGCAGATTGAATCCACGACCTGATTACCGTCTATACCTCAACGAATATGTCAGGCAGGAGATTCGCCCCAGAGACGAAACGCCTTTTGGTTACCGCGATATGGGAATCAGCGACGATTTTGTACCAACACCTGTTACAGAAAAGGAATTTGATTTCATTTATACCGGTTCTTTATCGCCTGAAAGAGAAATAGACAAATTGCTTCGCATTTTTCAGCAGGGCGCAATGAAAAACCGGTCCATTCTGTTGTTGGGAAATAAGGAATCGCGTCTGATGAGTGCCTGCAGCCAGTTCCCAAATATTATTTTTAAGGGGCCTGTATCCCGGAAGGAAGTTCCCGGCTTCTTATCGAAGGCGCGTTTTGCCATCAATTATATTCCAGACAGGGAGCCATTCAATTCCCAAGCCTCCACCAAATTTCTTGAATATGCAGCAATGCAAATCCCGATCATCAGCACCAGCTATTACTGGATCTCACAGTTTCAGGAAAGATTTGGAGGCGAATATTTTTTGGTCAGAGAGGACCTTTCCAACTTAACCTGGGGCAGGGTAACTTCGTTCAATTACACATTTCCCAACCTCGATTCGTGGCACTGGGAGCATCAACTCCGGTCATCCGGCATATTGGAATACTTGCAGGCAGCTTTTCCGGAAGTTTCATTTTAAGGGTCTGTAAGGATCCGGTCATATTCCCTAAGGATTTTTTGAACGTCAAATTTTTCGATCACCAGT
>PLEB01000277.1:0-5827 GCA_003136915.1 Chitinophagaceae bacterium | reverse complement strand
TGCCGTAAAAATGGCCTGACATCCTTCGCAAATCCGCTGTAATGAATGAATCCTTTTTTCTGCCAGTGGCGGATTTCCTGCCTGGAAATTGAATCCGGATGATGTTCTTCAAAAAAACCAATCAGTTCAAAGCGGATGTCCTGATATTTTTTCTTTAACAATCTGGCTGCTTCCACGTAGATCCTGACGCCCTTACTTTTCAACAGGCGCGTGCTCATGAGAAACTGAAAAGCTTTGGACCTTGCTACGGGCCTGAACTGCACGGGCGAAAAATGAGTCGGATTAATTCCCTCTCCGGGTAATATTTTTACTTTCCCAGTGCTAACCAATTTCCGTTGAATGAATATTTCCGCATCCTCTTTATTCAAAAACCAAACTTCCCGGGTTTGTTTCAGCGCCCTTTTATATAAATAGGATACCGTTTTATTCAACCAGTTCCGCCGCGCAAAAGCATAACCAAGTCCGGTCACCACTGCTACGGATTCAATGCCGCAGGCCACTGCTGCCAGGGAACCATAAATATTGGGTTTGATCACATAGTGAAAAATAAAATCAGGCTTTTGCTCGCGGTAGATTTTTTTCAGTGCCCGGTATAACCGGTAATCCTGAAATGGGTTCTCTGAACGGTTATTGAATTGAATATTTACAAAAGCGCATCCCGCTTTGATCAATTCATCTGCAAATTCATCCGACGGCGCGATGACCAGCACATCAAAACGAGGCACGAGGTGGTGGATCAAATCCAGGCGGAAATTAAATACTGACCAGGCACTATTTGCCACGAGCGCAATCTTTTTCTTCTGCCGGACAGGCTGATTTTCGGACATCAGGAGATATTAAATTCAAATTTATAGATTTGGGGGATCAAAATCAGGTAAACCTTTCCGATGCTTACATACTTTCTCTTTATTTTTTACCTGGTTACAGGAACCGTTATGCTTCACCTGATTGTAAAAAGGAAAGTGTTTCCCTTTTCCATTTATCATACATCCGCTGCGGTATTGTTCAAAGTATTACTGGGTTGCTTGTATGGTTATATTTTCCTTCATTATTACGGTGGTGACGATACCTGGGATTATTTTAATGAATCGAAGGCAGATACTGATATTCTGATAAAACATCCGGTGCAGTTCTTCCAGGAGTTCCTTCCCTCTTTTTCTATGAAAATCACCCATGGTCATGTGCGGGATGCCGTGATTTTCTACATCGTACACTTTGAAAAATGGTTTATGGTGAAATCGCTTGCCATCCTGAACCTGTTCAGCGGCAAACATTATTATATTGACCTTTTATTCTTCGACCTGCTGACCATCGCCGGCTCTTTTCTGCTTTTCAAGTTGCTTGTTTCGCGGTTTCCGAAAAGAGCAGGATTATATTATCTGCTGGTCTTTTTTATACCCTCAGTCAGCTTCTGGTGCAGCGGGATCCGGGCGGAATCCCTGTTGCTGTTATTTATCACGCTGGCCCTTTATAACGGAAAGGTCTATGCGCAAAGACCCGGATGGAAAAGCGCTGCAGGCATCATCCTGGCGCTTACCGGATTCCTGCTGCTTAGGATACAATACCTGGCCCTTTTCCTGCCTGCCTTCCTCGCTTATATACTCAGCATCAGAAAAAAGCGGTCAGGTCCGCAATATTTCAGCAGAATCTATCTCATCGGGCTGCTGATCTTTATCGGGAGCCTGTTTCTCCCCCCTGATTATTCTCTCGCGCGCCCTATCATTCATTCCCAGCAGGCTTTTTTTGAGTTGCACGGCAACACGAGGTACCGGCTTGACAGTCTGAAGTCACAGCCACTTTCCTTTTTGAAAATACTGCCTCAGGCGGTAGCCAACAGCAGCCTTCGCCCTTATCCCTGGGAAGGGAAGGGTCTGCTGCAATCCCTATCTTCCATTGAAAGTTTATTTCTTTTCGCGGCTCTCTTATTTTTTCTTCTGAGTGACCGGAAAAAACAAATGAAGCCCGATCCCCTGCTTTGGTTATTTCTTTTTTTTGGGATCATATTGCTGATTGCAATCGGTTATACTGTGCCATTTCCCGGTGCTATCGTCCGTTACCGATGTATTCCCCTTCTTTTTATTTTTCTCTACCTGTTTTCTGTTGACGGCCTTTTGCATCAAAAATTAAACGCCATCCTGTTTCGAAATACATTAAATAAAACAGTAATGTAATAATTTCAATAAATTTTTATTGAAAAAATAGCAACAAAGGGTTGGTTTTTAGCGAAAAATTGCAATCAATTTGGGAATATGCATTCAAAATCGTTTTTTTTTTCGTTCTTATGAATATTCTCTTACATTCGTTGCCAAAAATATTTAAATGGAATCATTAAGAGTTAAAGCCATTAATGATCTGTCGACTCAAACCTATCAGCCAGAACTAGACGGATCAGCAAGAATCACTAATTTTTTCGGGGAAAATGTGTTCAACCTGAAAACTGCCCGGGCGTTCCTGAGTGACGAAGCATATAAAAGCCTTTCCGGATCAGTGAAAGGCGGAAAGCGGATTGACCGTTCTGTTGCCAATCAAATTGCAGCAGGGCTCCTGCAATGGGCTGAAGGAAAAGGCGTAACTCACTACACACATTGGTTCCAGCCACTGACCGGATCCTCTGCCGAAAAACATGATTCTTTTTTTACGATCAAGGGAGATGGTACCACTATAGAACAATTTGACGGGGACGCCCTCATTCAGCAGGAACCCGATGCCTCATCTTTCCCCAGCGGTGGATTGCGGGCAACATTTGAAGCCCGGGGTTATACAGCCTGGGATCCTTCTTGCCCACCCATAATAATNNCCTTCTTCCCCACCCTTCATCATGGAGATCGAATCCGGTAAGACCCTTTGTATTCCTACGATTTTTGTGTCTTATACCGGGGAGACGCTCGACTATAAAGCGCCTTTGTTGAAATCACTTGAGTCGATGAACAAAGCAGCGGTTGAAGTATGTAATTATTTTGATAAGAATGTTTCGAGGGTAAACGCTACCCTCGGCTGGGAACAGGAATACTTTGTAGTGGATGAAGCGCTTTACAATGCACGGCCGGACCTGGTAATGAGCGGAAGAACAGTATTTGGTCACGCACCTGCCAAAGGCCAGCAGTTGGAAGATCATTATTTTGGTTCCATCCCAGAAAGAATATATGCATTCATGCGGGATTATGAAGAAGAAGCATACAAACTGGGCATACCGCTAAAAACCCGTCACAATGAAGTTGCTCCATCACAATTTGAATGCGCTCCGATCTTTGAAGAAGTGAGCCTTGCGGTGGACCATAACCTGCTGCTGATGGATCTTATGGATCGCGTGGCACGAAGGCATAAACTCCGTGCGCTTTTGCATGAAAAACCGTTTGCAGGTATTAATGGAAACGGAAAGCATAATAACTGGAGCATGGCTACAGATACCGGCGTAAATCTGCTGGCTCCCGGAAAAACTCCGAAGACCAACCTCATGTTCTTAACCTTTTTTGTAAATACGATCAAGGCAGTTCATGATTACGCAGATGTATTGCGGGCGTCCATTGCTTCTTCAGGAAATGATCACCGTCTCGGGGCAAATGAAGCACCACCAGCTATCATTTCCGTATTCATCGGACAATACCTTACCAAGGTGCTGGAAGATATCAAGCAGCGCGTAGGAAATAAATTCGATGAACAGGATGAAGCCATTCTCAAGCTTGACCTCCACCGGAGCATTCCGGAATTGTTACTGGATAATACGGATCGTAACCGCACATCACCCTTTGCATTTACAGGGAATAAATTTGAATTCAGAGCCGTCGGTTCTTCCGCCAATTGTGCGAATGCTATGACCACGCTTAATACGATCATGGCAGAGACCCTGAAGAAATTCAAGAAGGAAGTGGATGCCCTGGTGGAAAAAGGAGAGAAAAAAGAAATCGCCATCATGCATGTGATCCGCGAATATATTGTGAGCAGTGAAAAGGTTTTGTTTGAAGGAAACAATTACAGCGAGGAATGGGAGAAAGAAGCTGCAAAAAGGGGATTGCCAAATGTCAAAACAACTCCTCTCGCGCTCGATTCTTTGTTAACTGAAAAAGCAAAACATCTTTTCGAAGGCAATAATGTTTTGAATCATGTTGAGCTCGAGGCCCGCCATGAAATTGAACTGGAAAAATACGTGAAGAAAGTTCAGATTGAAGCCCGCATTATGGGTGAACTCTGTACCAGTCATATCCTTCCACCCGCTATAAAATATCAGAACACGCTGATTGAAAATATACGGGGATTGAAAGAGATTGGGCTGAAGGAAAGCGCTTATATAAATCAAAAGCAGATCCTGGAAAAGATTTCTGAACATATTGCACAGATCAGTGATCAGGTTAGCAAGATGATTGAAGCAAGGAAAAAGGCGAATGCAATTAAGGATACCCGTGAAAAAGCCATAGCCTATTGTGACGACGTGAAAGAGCCCTATTTTGACAAGATCAGATACAATGCAGATAAACTGGAACTTCTGATTGATGACAGCGAATGGCTGTTGCCAAAATACCGGGAAATTCTGTTCCTGCGTTGATAAAAGCGAAAACTATTTTCTGAAGGCTTCCCTGCGGGGAAGCTTTTTTTATTGCCTATAGCAACCATAGGAGCACCCATAAAAAAAGTAACAAATTATACACATTACAAAAAAAAATATATAGACTACCGTGTTATTTATTTCACAATAGTTAATACTTTAGCAAAATCCTCATATATATCGTTAATTCAGAATATGAGTTTGTGAAAGTAGTTTGAAGCCTTATCCTCTCTATCCTTCTCTTTTGAAAAAGCCATAGTTTAACGATTGCTGGTCCATGTTCACAAACCGGTAGCATCCTGGTCAGATGATTACCAATTTTATCAATTCATTATTAAATCTAACTGCAATGGTTAAAAATTTCACAGTGCTTCTTATTGCTATGGGCTCCTTTGTTTTCTCTCACGGCCAGGATTCCACAAAGGCAGCAGCATCCTCACCCGCTCCAGTGGATACAACAAAAAAAACACCTCCTCCGGTTACCATTACGGGATCCGTTGATGGGTATTACCGGTTCAGCCTACCCAATCCCCAATCAGGGAATAACAATTACACAAGCTTTACAAATTCTAAAAATTCCTTTGAATTGGGAATGGCTTCGATAAGGGCTGATCATAGTTTTGGCACGGTAAGCGCCACAGTGGACCTGGGATTTGGCAGAAGGGCCGAGGAATTTTCATATAATGAGGCCGGTCATCCTTCACTTTTTGCCGTAAAGCAGGCTTACTTAAGCTGGCAGGCCTCTTCCAAAATTAAATTTACGCTGGGTAAATGGGGAACACATATAGGATACGAAGTACTGGACGCTTATGCCAACAGGAACTATAGCATGGATTATATGTTTTCTTACGGTCCGTTCTTCCATACCGGCCTGAAAGCCGATGTCACTTTGAGCGGTACCACTGCGTTTATGGTTGGTATAGCAAATCCTACCGATTTTTCAACTACAACAGCCTCCACCAAAGTAGCCCTGGCGCAATTCAGTACGGGAACCAAGGATGCAAAATGGAAGTTTTTCCTTAATTACCAGGGATACTTCGGCGTAAACAAGGATACGGTAATAGCTCCCGGTCCCTATATTTTGTTCAAGAGCCTAAACCAGTTTGACCTGGTAATCAACGGTACGTTGAGCAGTAAATTCGGGATTGGGTTCAACGGAACGATTCAATCTGTGAATTCCACTACGCTTAATAAAACGTCAAGCTGGGGAGGCGCCGCAGTTTACCTCAATTTCGACCCGACATCAATATTTGGTCTGACCCTGAGGGGCGAATATTTCAGCGATAA
>PLEB01000299.1 GCA_003136915.1 Chitinophagaceae bacterium | reverse complement strand
TTATTTGCAAATCATTTTCAATGCCATTTTTCCAATAGGCCGCGCCGAGATTAGTTCCAATCAGGTGTCCCGTAGCGTAGACATCATTTCCAGACAATAGAAGGGAGCTTATGTAGGATACGAAACTACCATTCGTTGTATACTGCAAATAATTAATTACACCATTTTTCCAGAAAGCAGCCTGGTTATACATTCCCCCAACATATACATCGCTCCCTGATACAGCTATACAATAAACAAGTGGAGTCGTATAACCATGGCCCTGAAAAGCTGAGACAATATTTAATTGACCATTTTTCCAGTAAACTGCATCCCTTGCGCTATCGTAACCCGCTGCATAAATATCATTTCCGGAAGCAAAAATGGACTGAACAGATCCAGAATCCTGATTGGGTAAAGTTATTATTGTACCATTTTCCCAGGCAGAACCATTTGAATAATATACATTATTTCCGCCAAGGGAAATGGAAGGAGGGGGTCCAATATTTTCAATACTGCCTATATTATTTTGCACGCCGTTTTTCCAATATCCATATTGTCCGGTTAGCGGACCATTAAGAACAGGCGAAGAATATATATTTTGATTTCCCTGGGATATGCCGCCAACATATACGTCGTTTCCGGATACTATTACCTGGCTTGCTGAACCAATAGTGGTTGAAAGTGTATCCGCAGTCCCGTTTTTCCATAATATGGGATTGGTTCCATTGTTACCGGCAATATAAATGGTCGTATCTGTGGTTGTACTCTTGGTCGTGTCAGTTTTTGTACCTGAGCTATTTGTACTTTTTGTACAGGAAGTAAAAATAAAACAGGTAACAAGAAAAAGAAGGCAATTATGGGATGGGAAATTCATAACAGGCCTAAATTTTAATCGATCGAATGAAGGATATCTATTCGTATGACATGAAGGATTGAAAAGGGTTGCGATAATAATAATCTTTTCTTATAATCGGCTGAAACACTGCAGAAGCAATTTACGAAAAATAAGGAAGAAACGCGAAGGGTAGTATAGAGAAACCCTTATTGGAGCCTTAACTTACACTTAAATAAATCATTCATAGTATGAAAGCCATTTTATCAGGAAAACACATGCAGATCATCTTATCAGTCTCTCTGGTATTTTCATCACTGGCAGCTATGGCACAAATTTCAAAACCTGTTGCGCCGGCGGACGAATATTTCACCGTGGAAGATTATTACCGGGTAAAATGGGGTCACGCAGATGAATTTATCAGCCTCTGGAAAGCCAATCACTTTCCCTTGCTCAAAAAAGCGCAGGAAAAAGGTGATATCATCAGTATCACTGTTTCCGTTCCGCGGTTGCATATCGGTGAAGAAAGTCGTTGGGACTATCGGGTAACTATTGTATTCAAAAACGCAGCTCTCGCATTTGATGAAAAGTTGCTGGACCCTTATAAAAAACAGCTATATCCTGATCAGGATGCACATATCAAAGCTGAGCAACATCGTTTTGAAATCCTTTCCGCACATTGGGACGTGGAGGTTGCCAATGACCCGCTGAACTGATCGGGAATAAAACAGTAAGAAAAATTTAACCTCATGCTGCCTGACACTTACAAAAATCATCACAAGGAAGCGGTACGACATATCAATACCATTATAGAGAATGTTCCTTCGCATCGAAANNATATGGGATCATATATGGCGTAATACAGATGACTTTTGGGTAAGGATTCATGCTTTCTTTTTTTTAGAGCGACATATGAAAGAAGCTGATGAACTCAAACAAATGTGGCCGGTTGTGATGAAATGGCAGGATAATGTCAGTGATTGGGGATTGTGTGATGCACTTGCTAAAATATACACCAAAATACTTGTTGTGGCTCCTGTTAAAGTATATTCCACCCTGAAGAAATGGAATAAAGACCATGACCTCTGGAAGAGAAGACAGTCTGTTGTTTCATTATTATATTATAGCCGCACAAAAAAAAAATACCTGACTTTCGATAAGATCGAACGCCTCATTACTTCATTGTTAAAGGATAAAGAATACTATGTACAAAAAGCTGTAGGCTGGACGTTACGTGAACTTGGTACGGTGTACCCTAAACAAACATTTTCATATCTGATAAGCCATATAAAGTCAGTAAGCAGTATAGCTTTTACTATTGCCACAGAAAAAATGAATATGGATGTCAAAAAAGAATTAAAAGCATTAAGAAAGTGAAAATATTAGCAGTGCGGATCAATTATCGTTCGGATTCAGCACGGCATCCGGCAGAAATTCCCAGAGAAAATCAGATTGGGCGGCCTGCCCATTACCACTTCGTCCAGTTGCTATAAAACCTCTATTTGGCACGTAAAATCCGACTGCTCCGCTTGTAGGGGGACCTTCAAAATTGGATTTCCTGCCCCAGAGGTCCGTGGCAAAATTATATTCCCAGGTCGTGGAAATTATGGATCCGTTTTCGCCGGTAGAGAGAAAGGCCAAATCCCCGGATTTTGTTCCGGTAATTACAAAGGCCGAAGCATTGGACCGTACTATATCGGAATAACCATCATCGTAGGTTTCTGTACTATAATTATTGATATGACGTAATTCCGTCCAATTGTTGCCGGAGAGGCTTGGATCATAAACCCAGAAATCGTTCACCAGGACGCCGCCGTTTATGCCAGTTACCACATAAGCTTTCTCCTTATAAATAAAGCTGACGGCAGAATATCTTTTATTTCCGCTAAAATCAATAACCGTCCAGGTATCAGCGGAAGGATCATAGCGATAGAAATCCTTCAACGCATAGCTACCGTCAAATCCGGTTCCGATATAGCCATAATTTCCGATGCCAAATCCAACGGCTTCGTACCTGGCTCCGCCGGAAAAGGCGGCTTTCCGGGTCCAGGCGTTGGACAGGGTATCATATTCCCAGAAATCGCTCAGATAATTGTAGCCGTCATATCCTGTTCCGACATATCCCTTTCCATTGATGCTTAATCCAACTGCAGAACTTCTCGCGGCGGAGTCCGGCATGCTCTGTATCTGTGACCAGCTGTCAACGGCCGGGTCATATTTCCAGAAATCTGAGAACCTCGTGTTTAATCCATCCAAACCGGTT
>PLEB01000459.1 GCA_003136915.1 Chitinophagaceae bacterium | reverse complement strand
AACAATCCTCCCCACCAGTTATAATTAGGTATGATGAATGATTCATTCCTGACGAGATGCGGTGCATTCTGAATTAACAGGCCACGCTCCCGCAAGGCTTCCTTCACCAATCCGAAATTTCCCTGCGCGAGGTAACGTACACCGCCATGAACCAGTTTGGTACTCCGGCTTGAGGTTCCCTTTGAAAAATCCGATTGCTCGAGCAGCAAGGTTTTGAATCCCCTGGANNTCAGCAAGCTGCAATAACTGATCTTCCCTTTTTATTTGCATGGGATAGGCGTTGATCCTTCCTGAAGAAGCAACAAGATAAAAATAATGCGCCGTTCCCAGGCAACGCTATTTTGCATTCAGCGTTTCTTGGTGCAAAACATCATCAATTCGATAAACATCAATCTCACTGATCAATGGATTGGATTTAGAATCCTTTACGAATATCCGAATTTCGTCGGCTGACGTTATAGGAAATGTCAGAATCCGCTGATGGCCGATGGTGGTTTCGTCCAGGCGGTACATGAATTCCCCTCCTTTAAGTATTTCGATGGAAAATGATTTCACGCGCTGACCATTTTGAACGGGTTCTTCCAGCCGGATACAATTCATCAGCTGGATGTGATTGAACCGGATGTCGAGGAAAACATTTGCGTAATCATTTCCCAAATTGACCCAGGAATTCTCATTGTCATCCGTGAGCAAATCAGTTAGGTTTTTGTTTCCCAGCGAGATCCCGGCCTTATCCTTTTTTATAAGAGATGTATGAAAACTTTCTTCCCGAATCCGTGCAAATCCCATAAGCGCGGCAGAATCGCAAGCAGAGATAAGCCCTCTTCTGTCGGGCGGCACATTCAATAACAGATTTGCTCCCCGGCCAACGGACTTCAAATAGATATCAAATAATTTTTTTGGAGTTTTAACCAGACTGTCCTCCTCACTATGATAAAACCAACCTGGCCGGATGCTCACATCGCATTCCGCCGGAATCCAGTTTGCTCCATTCATATTACCCCGGTTAAGAGTATCAACCGGAGGTGCGCCCGCCCCCCGGGTAAATCCGGCTGTATCGAGCAGGTTCCAATTGGTGGTCCCTGCAATGCCGTTTTCATTGCCCGCCCAGCGAATGTCTGGACCAATATCGCTAAACACGGGTGTTTCAGGTGCAATACTGCGCATCGTGAATTCAAATCTGTGCCAGTCGTATTGTTGTTTTTTTCCATTCGGGCCTTCACCATTGGCTCCATCCCACCAGAATTCAAAGAATGGCCCATACCTGGCTACAACTTCTTTCATCATATTCACAAAAACATCATTGTATGCAGGCGTCCCGTATGCAGGATGGTTGCGGTCCCATGGAGAAAGATAAACGCCGAAGGAAAGTCCGTATTCTTTGCAGGCTTCCGATAACTCTTTTAGTACATCTCCTTTCCCGTTCCGCCAACTGCTCTGCGCAACGGTATGCAAGGAGTAGGCACTTGGCCACAGGCAAAACCCGTCGTGGTGTTTAGCTGTGAGAATAATACCCTTGGCGCCGGCAGCTTTTGCAATGCGGCACCATTGCCGGCAATCCAATGCCGTCGGATTGAAAACGGCCTCCTGCTCGGAACCTTTTCCCCATTCCAGGTTGGTAAACGTGTTGGGGCCAAAATGAACAAATAAATAAAAGTTGGCATGCTGCCAATTTAGTTGTCTTGCTGTGGGCAATGGGCCGCTCCCTGTATCCGATTGGGAGTAACCAGCTATAATCAAATTCAGTATGGAGACTATAATCAGGAGGATCCTTTTCATGAATGACTGATTTTCGTTGACGGTTGACAGTTGACGGTTGACCGATTTCAGGTGCAAATTCGCACATAAAGTCCGTCAACCGTCAACTGTCAACTTTCAACTGTCAACCGTCAACCATTCTTCTCATTATCAAATTATCTTAGCCTACTTTTGCAGCTATGTCTTTTTTCACTGATAAAATAGTAATAGTAACGGGTGGAAGTGACGGCATTGGCCGGGCTCTGATCGATGGTTTGATCGGTGCCGGTGCGAAAGTGGCCACCTGCGGAAGGCAATATGATAAATTATATGCATTGCAGATGGAATACTCCCAGGTAATGCTGCATACGATGGTTTGTGATGTAAGCCACGAAGAGGAATGCAAACGTTTTATTAGGTCAACCGTAGATACATTCGGTACAATTGACATACTTATCAACAATGCCGGAATCAGCATGCGCTCTCTATTTGATGAAGCCGATACCAACGTGATCCGTCAAATGATGGACGTGAATTTTATGGGGGCTGTCTATTGTACCAAATTCGCTCTGCCCTACATCGTTAAGCAGAAAGGTACGGTGGTGGGGGTCTCATCCACTGCCGGATACCAGGGACTTCCAGGCAGAAGCGGTTATTCAGCATCCAAATTTGCCCTGCAGGGCTGGCTTGAGGCGCTGCGCATCGAGCTCATGGATTCAGGCGTTCATGTAATGTGGGTTTCTCCGGGTTTTACAACATCTAATATTCGCAATACAGCACTGAATGGACGGGGTGTGGGACAGGGAGAAAGCCCGCTCGACGAATCCAAGCTCATGAGTGCTGAAACCTGTGCACGTTATATTTTGAGCGCCATCGAAAAAAGAAAAAGAGTATTGGTTCTTACCTTTACCGGAAAGCTGACGGTTTTTATGAATAGATTTTTCCCTTCCCTCGCTGACAAGCTGGTGCACCGGTATTATTTCAAGAATGGAGAACTGATCAAATAGACCACTTAAAACCGAACCGATTACTGATGGCGATCATTACTCTTACTTCTGACTTCGGATTGCAGGATTACATAGCAGGCGCGGTCAAGGGTCAGCTTCTACAAATAGATCCGGATTTCAAAATTCACGATATATCCCATCAGGTCGCTCCCTTCAATTACCCACAGGCAGCTTATATCTGCCGCAATGCCATTTTACAATTTCCTGCGGGTACTTATCATATCATCCTCGTAAATCTTTTTGAACAAAGGCCGGAACACCTTCTGCTGTCCAGGTTCAGCGGGCAGTTCATTTTTTGCGCCGATAATGGGCTGATCAATATGATTGCTCCGCCCAAACCTGAAATGGTCATAGGCATACCGCTGGATCCGCTCGCGATTAAGAACACACTCTACTGCACCCGCGTGATTGGCAAAACCATCTGTGACCTTGAACTGGGCCGCATACCGGAAACATTGGGTAATCCCCGTGTTGCCTATATTGAGAAAAATGAACTGAGACCGGTGCTTGCCGACAGTTATATGGAAGGTCAGATCATATTTATCGACAATTTTGAGAATGTGATCGTGAATATTACCCGGGATGAATTTGAGGAACAACGCAAGGGCCGCGGTTTCCGGATCGTATTCAAGAGAAACGAGAGCATAGAAAGAATCAGTGAAACCTATGCGGACGTGCCCCTGGGGGAAAAACTCGCGCTATTCAATTCAGCCAACTATCTCGAAGTAGCCATACATAAAGGAAATGCCGCCGGATTATTCGGCCTCCAGGATTTTACGGATCAGTCACTTCAGCATTATTTGTTTTACCAGACAGTGAGGATATATTTTGAGTAATGTGAAAATGTGATAATAATGGGCTTAAAATACATCATTCTCAGTTCATTAACACATTAGCACATTAGCACATTTACACATTAACCCTATATTTGTCAATCCTAAAAATCAATGGAATATGAATTATAAGAAGGTGAATGACATCTCTGGCTGGGTTATTTGTCTTTTTGCCTGCGCTGTGTATGTTTTGACCATGGAAGCAAGTGGCAGTTTCTGGGACTGCGGCGAATTTGTTTCCAGCGCCTACAAGTTGCAAATTCCACATCCCCCGGGAGCTCCCCTTTTCGTAATGATGGGCCGCTTTTTTATCATTCTATTTGGTGATAATCAGATGACAGCCGCCAGGGCCGTGAATTTTATGAGCGCAATTCTGAGCGGATTCACTATACTTTTTCTGTTTTGGTCCATAACCCATTTTGCCCGTAAAATCATTCAAAAG
>PLEB01000012.1 GCA_003136915.1 Chitinophagaceae bacterium | reverse complement strand
GTAATTCAACTTTCCATCGCCGATTTCAAATCCTAATCCTCCTGAAGCCAGGTAAATCCTATGCTCCGGTGATATGCCATCTACCACCCTTCCAAGTCCAATATCATCATCGGGTCGCTTCCATTTTTTACCATTGACGGAAATACCAGCCGAAAATGTTCTATCTGCTTCCGTATAACACCATGTTTCTGTTTTTCCGTTATCCCAGCCAGCACGTGCAAAAAAACCTATAGTTTCACTTATTTGCTGATCGGCGCTTATTCCCAAGCCGATTTTATGCCTACCCGCTTCCCGGCTAGCTGCAATGCTTGGGACACCTGCGCTATCTTTAGCTATCATCGCTTGTGAATACAAACCAAAATTCCCATAGTTATAATATCCTAATAGCCTTATATTCCCTTCCCTTTTATTGAGCATATATTTTTTGTCTATCTCGGAATTGATCGCAAACTCCTGGCAGAGATTTTTATTTAGATTGGCACCATTGGGAACAGGAGGCAAAAGGGACAAAGACGATTTATAAGTAATGGAATTTAGTTGAACGATTGTTGTGAGGGCATAATTATAGCCTCGTACATTGGATGCATAATCCCATGCGGCATTATTCATGATGGCCCAGTTCATAAATTGGGTGCGGGGTGAATTACTAAATGCATTTACATCGAATACATCAGCAAGGCCGTATTTACCAAGAATAAACTGTACATATTTTTCCGGCATAACACAAGAAACCTGGTTGGCCCCATCCTCTATTGTTGAATAGACTTTCGATAAAGCAATAGTTTGCTTAAAATAACCTCTTGCCAGGTACAAAGTGGGAGCAGGATTACCTACCCTATAGGTTTCTCCATTGGTTGAAGCGGCAAGACCGAATGCGCCACTGAGCCCGCTGCCCCCGGCTATTTCAGGATTTATATACAATTCTGCCCCCCTCCATAGCCTTACTCCCAAGAATAATGTGGAGGTAATGGAGTTTTGCTTTTCTTCTGCTCCCAGCAAGCTATTCTGGCCGCTATAAGGGGAGTAAAAAGCGGGTTTATATTGATATATATAGGTGAACTGAAAATGTACATTGAATCTTACTCCCGGTGCATACTTAATAGTTGAAGTATCCGTCTGTCCAAATAAGGTCAACCCGTTCCAGATAAGTATAAAAACAAAAATTACCCGGGACATTTACATTTCATTTCAGCAAACATAAATATATAATTTAAGTATTCAAATTTATATTATTAGGTATCCCTAATTATATGAGAAATAATTATTTATTCTATCTTTAAAGGAATACCTAAAAAGATGCAAACATTTTCTGAAGAAAACTACCTTAAAATCATCTATAACCTTGATAAACAAGGAATTAAAAAAATAACCCCAACAGCCATCGCAGAGGCGCTAGATAATAATCCTGCCTCTGTAATTGACATGCTGAAAAAATTGGGTGACAAAAAATTGCTTGCATATGAAAAGACCAAGGGGGCAAAACTAACTCCCAATGGAAAAGCGGTTGCTATTTCTGTAATACGAAAGCACCGTTTATGGGAAGTATTTTTACTGGAAAAGTTGGGATACGAGTGGGACCAGGTGCATGATATTGCAGAACAGTTAGAGCATATTCATTATACCGGCCTCGCAGATAAATTAGACAAGTTCCTGGGTTTTCCAAAATATGACCCCCATGGAGATCCGATTCCTTCGGCAAATGGGGAAATGGTATCTATTAGCAGAATCATCCTGGAAGAAGCGAATGTTGGAAAAACCTATAAAGTGGTGGGTGTAAAAGATACGAGCCCTGAGTTTCTGCAATATTTAAAAAAGTTGAAAATCGGAATCGGCACCAAAATAACTATAAAAGAGAAGATCCCATTTGATAATTCTATGGTTATTATGATTGAAAAAAATATACTAACTACAGTATCAAAAGTATTCTCACAAAACTTGTTGGTGCATGAATAACTAAAATGTATTATTTGCCACAACAGTTTTTAAATGAACTACCCACCATTCCCATTCATCCTTCCCTCTTTGCGTTCCGGCCTGGTAACCAAGTGCCTTATTCCATAACATCATCATGGTTCCTGTAATAATAGCAAGTTCAGTCATCTTTGACCATGTTTTTTCATGTATAGTGAATTTCAGACTTGATTCCAGGCATGACCTGTACTTCCCGAACAAGTCTTCCTTTGTTCGTGCTAAACGTGTTGAATTAACTGCAACATACCAACCCAATTCAATCCCACAGGGCCCACAGCCCACATAGGTCCAATCAAATACAACAACTTTGCCGGTCGGCAGGATGGCCATGTTCGCAATTTTTGCATCTCCGTGTAAAAGCGTAATGGGAAGGTCTTTCCAATGTTCAAATAGTTCATTCGCTGGTTTTATAAGGATATTCTTTATTTCACCAGGTAATAAGTGCAATGCAATATTCCATCCTTCCTGCATACTATTCCTTATTTTATCGGGAGGAGGGGCAATATTGTCGGATTCATGCTCTCCAGGTCCTAATACTTCTAAATAATTGTGTGCATTAATAAGCCATTTCGTTTTCTTGACTTCGGATGATTCCCAAAATGATGCGTGGAAAGAAGCGATTGTCTCTAAAATCAGATCTTCACTTTTGATATCAATCGGCTCCCTGACNNCAATGAATAATATTCCATATGCCTGATAAACCGGATTCACTAAGTAATGCTGCCTCTCTTCCCACATGATCCTTTGCTCTTTGCGATAGCCAGTCTGCCTTTATCCTGGTATATTTCAGAATAAAGTTTCGTATTACGCCTGATTGCAGTTTAACCTCAATCCGTTCCAATATAGAACCCGAAAAGCCCACCGCAGAAAGTAATTTTTTGTTGATCCTTGCAATAGGGCCAGTAAGTTTACAAAGCATTTCAGGATTTGTTAGATCCGAAATAGTAGCAAAACGTACCATTATTCAGAGTTTTTTTGAACGGTGTAACTTTGTTGCAAAGATCAGTTGCCTGTGTAACTTTGCGCCGTGATTCTAAATTAATATTTATGGGTAAAAAAATGCAGAAACGGAAACTTGGAAATAGCAACCTGGAAGTATCAACGCTCGGTCTTGGCTGCATGGGAATGAGCTTTAGTTACGGTCCACCCGGAGATAAGCACGAGATGATTGCACTTATACGCAAAGCCGTGGAACTGGGTGTTAGCTTTTTTGATACCGCTGAAGTGTATGGTGCGTTCACCAATGAAGAACTGGTTGGTGAAGCATTAGCTCCTTTCCGTGAAGAAGTGGTAATAGCCACAAAATTTGGTTTCAAAATTCAGGATGGAAAACAAGCTGGTCTTAATAGTCGCCCTGAGCACATCAAAAAAGTTGCTGAAGCTTCGCTTAAGAGACTTAAGATTGAAGTTATCGATCTGTTCTATCAGCATCGTGTTGATCCCGGTGTTCCGATTGAAGATGTAGCGGGTGCCGTAAAAGAATTGATACAGGAAGGTAAAGTGAAACACTTTGGTCTCTCTGAAGCAGGGGTGCATACGATCCGTCGCGCTCATGCTGTGCAACCGGTTACGGCACTTCAAAGTGAATATTCATTATGGACAAGACAACCTGAAGCAGAAGTATTGCCAGCTCTTGAAGAACTTGGAATTGGGTTCGTTCCATTTAGCCCGCTCGGTAAAGGCTTTCTAACAGGTAAGATGAACGAGAATACCAGGTTTGACAGCACGGACTTCCGCAACATACTTCCCCGATTTACTCCCGAAGCGCTAAAAGCAAATCAGTCCTTGGTTGATTTGCTTGGCAAAGTCGCAGTAAAGAAGAATGCAACCCCTGCTCAAATTGCTCTGGCATGGCTGCTTGCACAAAAGCCGTGGATCGTGCCAATCCCGGGAACTACGAAGCTGAATCGCCTGCAGGAGAACATTGGAGCCGCTGCTATTGAACTCACACCCGATGATCTGCGTGAAATTGAAAGCGCTTCATTAAAAATCAAGGTGGAAGGTGCCCGCTATCCTGAAAACATCGAACGAATGACCGGTCTCTGAATAAACAACTATGGATATATCAGAAAATAATAACAAGATTTTTTTAAGCGGCGAAAAGGCTAACCCTAATTATTTTACTGGTGCGGCATGGGTGAAAATA
>PLEB01000290.1 GCA_003136915.1 Chitinophagaceae bacterium | reverse complement strand
GGTAATGAAGTCTTCGACATCTTCGACGCTGTACCAGGCGCTCAAAGAATCTTCCTTGCCGATTCGCTCAGAATTGTGAACCCATCTTTCTTTTTTGTACTCTCTTAAAACGGTGTCTACGAACTCTGTGTTGACATACTTGCCAACTTTTGCTGATTTTTTTTCTTTTGTGATCATTAGTGTGAAGTTTTCAGGAATGAATAAAAAATAATTACTCCTAAAAATATTCAAGAGAGTCAAGCTGATGACCTACAAAGAAATGTTAGTCAACTAATTACAAATTAATAATATTTGTAAGATGAAGATTGTCAACCAGTACCGTTAAAATACGGGCAAAAATACCGTGTTTTAACGGGGCATTTACCGTGAAAACAACAGGAATTATACCCGTATAAAACCGGGAAATCACTTCTGGTTTACTCAGCAAAAGGGATTGCTTCGCAAAAGGGAAGGCATTTGGGGGGAACCGGGAAGTAGGAGTCGTTACCATTTTTACAATGAAGATTCCTTAAAGCTGTAAGCTGGAATTTTATCAAATAACAAGTTAACGGATTCGACAGGTTTTTCCTATAGGAGAAAGCCCTTAGTGGTTTTCTTTAGAAAGCGCTCCTTAAAAATCGGATTATGGAAAACCTGTCTAATTCCCAAATATGGAAAGAAGCCCCATTCATCCGATTGCTTATTCCATTGCTGGCAGGGATCCTATTACAATTTTTTTTCCCAATAACCAAATCCCTGAACGGTTTGATCCTGGCTTGCTGCGCTTTGGCGCTCATTTTTACCATCTTCATGCCCGTCGATTCCCTGTTCGGGTGGGGTTGGATGGCAGGTTTGTTCATTCATACGGCATTCCTGGCTTTGGGGCGACTATTGATTGTTTGCCACCAGGATATCCAGGTTACCCCGCCAAATCAGATTCCGGTTAAATATTCATTGATAGCAGAGCTGGAGAACGACCCGGCAAGAAAATCCAGGACATTCAAGGCCATATCCACAATCCGGTATTTATGCGAAGCAAATGCTTGCTACACGGAAAAAGAGAAAATCTTCATCTATTTCCAGGCTAGCCAACTGCCTCCGGGTATATCTGCAGGAACCGTGATTATTTTCAACAAACCACTTTCACCCATTGAAAATTCCAGCTCACCGCAGGGATTTGATTATCGCCACTACTGCCGCCTGAAACACATCTATTCACAGGTCTTCCTGCGAGCATCGGATTATCGCATACTGGGTGGGAATAAGGAAAATCCAGTGAGATCCGTATTGATTTCCTGGAGAAGAAAATTACTCCGCATCATTAAACAATACATACCGGGGAAAGAAGAAAACAGCCTTCTGGAGGCCCTGATGATCGGATATACAGAGGATCTTGACCGCGAACTGGTACAATCATATTCTAATACCGGCGTGGTTCATATCATCGCAATTTCCGGGCTTCACCTGACCCTGATCTACCAAATCCTTCAGCTTCTCCTCCAGAAAATAAATGTGCAAAAATCAGGAAAATGGGCAAAACTGATTATCCTGCTCGGATCACTTTGGACGTTCAGCTTTCTTTCCGGAGCTTCCCCTTCCGTTATACGCTCGGCAGTTATGTTCAGTATCCTGCTGGTGGCCCGCACCCTTTCCCGCGAATCTATAGTTTATAATACTTTGGCATCTTCCGCTTTCATCCTGCTTTGTTTTGACCCTTACTGGCTATGGGATACAGGTTTTCAACTGAGCTACACGGCTGTACTCAGCCTGGTTATTTTCATGAAGCCAGTTCGCGGTATGCTCATTTTGCAAAACAAATGGCTGAGCGTCCTGTGGAATTCTGCATCTGTCAGTCTAGCTGCGCAGATCCTGACAACCCCCATCAGTATTTACTATTTTCATCGGTTCCCGAATTATTTCCTTTTTTGCAACCTCCTGGCCATACCGTTATCAAGCATTATCCTGGTAGGCGGTATCCTGCTATGTTTTTTTTATTTTTTTCCCTTTCTTGCCAACGGAATAGCATGGGTACTCATTAAGCTGATTGATTTACTAAATGGATTTGTGCAATACTTGTCGCAACTTCCTGGTGCTGTGACCAATCAGCTTTCAATCAATATTCCGCAGGTGATCTTACAATACCTTCTGATTTATTGCCTGGTCCGGTTTTTCAATAAGGGTGAAAAAAAATGGTTTACCCTGGGCCTGGTTTCCATTTGTCTCTTGTTCTTCATCCGTATTTTAACCTGGAACAGCTGAGGTCTCCATCCACGGGAACGAATCTTCTTCCTTTGTGAAGAAATTCAATTGCCCTAATTTTGCGGCTCCCGGATTTCCGTTTGAATGATTCTTTAACGGAAATTAATCTCCAGATATGACTAAAAAAATTCAATCAGCGCTCATCTCTGTTTTCTATAAGGATGGCCTTGAACCCATTGTAAAATCATTGCACGCGCTGGGTATCCGGCTGATCTCTACTGGCGGAACCCGCGGCTTTATCGAATCCTTGCAGATTCCCTGCACGCCCGTTGAGGATCTGACCCACTATCCTTCCATTCTCGGAGGTCGCGTAAAAACCTTGCATCCTTCTGTGTTTGGCGGAATTCTGGGAAGAAGGGAGGATGCGCAGGATTTGAAAGAGATGAAGGAATTCCAGATTCCCGAGATCGATCTCGTGATCGTTGACCTCTATCCTTTTGAAGAAACAGTAGCTAACACAAAAGATGAAAAATCGATTATTGAAAAAATAGACATCGGTGGACCCTCCATGATCCGTGCGGCCGCAAAAAATTTCAAGCACGTGGCGGTGATCGCACACAAAAAGGATTATGCCGTTCTGGAAAAATTACTGGAAGAGCAACACGGTGAAACTACGCTGGAACAAAGAAAAGATCTTGCAGCAAAAGCATTTGACGTGGTGGCCGGATACGATTTGGCTATTCACCACTATTTTAATCCGGAAAAACCAGTTTCCTCGTCCATTCCTCCGGTCCATTTGAGATATGGTGAAAACCCGCATCAGCAGGCCTTTTTTGAGGGTAACTGGAATAGTATTTTCCAACAATTGAACGGCAAAGAGATTTCCTACAATAATCTCGTCGATATTGATGCAGCCATACAATTGATCTGTGAGTTTGAAGAGAAAACTGTTTTTGCAATCATCAAGCATACAAATGTTTGCGGGATATCCTCCCGTAAAGGAGCAGTTAGCGCATGGACTGCTGCTTTGGCCGGAGATCCCGAAAGCGCATTCGGTGGCGTGTTGATTTGCAATGATGAGATAGATCTTTCAACTGCAGAAGCTATCAATGAATTATTTTTTGAAGTATTGATCGCTCCGGCTTTTGCTTCTGATGCGCTGACGGTTTTGAAATCCAAAAAGAACCGGATAATCCTTCAATTGTTCCCTTACACGCAGAAAAATAAACAGATCCGGAAATCACTTCTCAATGGAACCCTCGTACAGGATTCAGACCTGGGAAATTTTCTCAAATGGGAGGAAGCCGGTGGCAGGCCGAGTACGGACTCGGAAAAGCAAGATCTCTTATTTGCAAACCTGGTTTGCAAGCATCTAAAGTCAAATGCCATTGCCCTTGTAAAGAACAAACAACTCGTTGGAAAGGGTTGCGGACAAACAAGCCGCATAGACGCATTAAGGCAGGCCATTGAAAAATCTAAACAATTTAAATTTGATTTAGAAGCTGCCGTGCTTGCTTCGGATGCATTCTTTCCCTTTGATGACTGCGTGCGCATTGCAGCTGCAGAAGGCATAACTGCCTTTATTCAGCCAGGCGGCTCGATCAGGGATAAAGATTCTATTGAATTTTGTAAGCAGCAGGGACTGGCCATGGTTATTACCGGAATGAGGCATTTCAAACACTGAGCTTCGCAAGCTCACATGTCCCAGTAAATCTCATCTTTCAGAAAGATTTCATACACTTCTTTCCAACCGGCGAACATGGGGTCTGTTCCAAAAAAGGAATTGTGCCAGATGGTAATCATCAGGCCATTCACCCGTTTGATCCTTCGGTAGTAACCCAACAATTCCATCATCGCTTCATTTGCTGTTAACTTATTTTCATAAAATGAATTGGCATCCATAAAACAAAATGGGAAAAGCATGAGATTGGTTTGCCTTTCCTGTTCCAGATCGTACCAATAAAAAGAAGATGCTATGGAGGCTCTGAATCCATTGGCTCCGCCGTATCCCATGGAAAAATCTTTTTCTATACCCGCATTGAGCAGGCTTCGGTAGGTGCGGGGTAATGTCATCCGGATATAATGCTGGCGGCTGTATTTAGCAGGCAGTCCCGTAATATTTTCGAGACAATCAATTTCCTGACGCAATAATTGCTCATCATCGCCGCTTTGCCAGGAAGGATGAATGCCAACAGTGTATCCATTAGAAAGATATGCTACCAGGGATCTCATTTGAGGAAGGGCTGGAGATATATTTTTATCAACTCCTTTTTGTTCCCGGGCAAGCAGAAAAAAATAATAAGCACGGGTGCGGCAATACAGATGCAGAGAGTCGAGCCATTCATATGCGTCAAATGGGTCCTTCTTTTTCTGAAACAAAACATCCCAGCGGTCCAACAGCCTGCTCCATTCGCCTTTCAGGAGGGACCGCGCAAAGCCGCCGGCATTACGGAAGAAGCCCTTGTACTTATATGAAAAGGCCATATCTATATCATAGCTTGGCAGAAACTTGAAATCCTTCAGCCGGAAAAGAAGTTCCGGAAATTTTTCACGTAATACTTTTTTAAAGTCTTCCAGCCAATAGTTAACGAGCGGTGTTTCAAGAAAATTTTCTCTCGAAGCCAGGGAATCCCGGAAAGGAAATCGTCCGTATTCATCCGGCTTAAATGAAAGGTATTCTTCATAACGGCTCAGCAGATAGAAAGCTGCCGCAAAAATGTCGAAAGGGTAATCTGCATCCGTTTCAAAAAAAGCAGTCAGCTCCCGAAAGGAAAAACAGGTGATTACCTGTTCCCGGATTCCTGTTTCAAAAAGCAGGCTATGGTTGTGAATAAAAAATTCACCGGCTGTTAGCCGGAAGGGCGAATAATTGATCTTCGGTCCCGTTTCAGTAAGGAATGATGTTTTGTCAGTTGTCAGCCTGAACGGTTCATAGAAAATCTCATTCCCGATCAGTTCCATTATATAGGATAACCGCGGACTGATATGTTCGCAATAGAGCAACATTTCTTATGGAATCTTCCTTTCTTTCCAGCGTTCATTAAAATTCTTTTCCGGAAAATGAAGATCTGCTCTTTGTCTTGTCCATCCCTTAAACATCCGGTTGACTATCCAGTTCTTCATTTTGTAATTCCCCATATTCATCCAGTTCCTGTGCAGGCTGGCTTGTTTCCATGCACGCCAGGCAAGTTTCTCCATCCAGCTTGCAGCACCTTCCTGCACAGCTTCATGCCTGTTTTCAAGTAAAATTTCATGCAGGTTGATTTTGACCGCACAGACCTCCGTGCAATTTCCACATAGTGAAGATGCGTAACTCAGATGTTTCCATTCACCCATTCCTCTGAGATGCGGCGTTATAACAGCGCCAATGGGCCCGCTGTAAGTAGTTCCATAACTGTGTCCGCCTATGTTTTTATAAACGGGGCAGGCATTCAGGCAGGCTCCGCACCGGATACAGTACAGGCTTTCACGTACTTTGGCATTAGCCAGCATATTGGTTCTTCCATTGTCCAGCAGGATAACAATCATTTCTTCAGGACCATCGTATTCGCCAGGCTGCTTCGGACCGGAGATGACGGTATTGTAAGTCGTCAGGCGCTGACCCGTTCCGAATGTGGAAAGCAAAGGCCAGAAAAGGGCAAGATCGCCAAGGGATGGAATCACTTTTTCAATACCTGTTATGACGATATGTGTTTTTGGAAAGGAGCAACTCAGTCTGGCATTGCCTTCATTTTCGGTAAGTGCAATGCTTCCTGTATCCGCAATAATAAAATTTGCTCCCGTGATGCCGATGGAAGCGCTCAGGTATTTTTTACGAAGAATGTCCCGCGCCACCATGGTCAACTCTGCAGGAGAAAGATCAGGTGCTGTATGCAGTTTTTCATGAAAAAGTTTTGCGATATCTTCTTTGCTCTTGTGCATCGCCGGAGTTACAATGTGATAGGGAGGCTCATGGTCCAGCTGCTGAATATATTCTCCAAGGTCTGTTTCAACACTTTCAATTCCCTTCTTCTCCAGGAAATCATTGAGATGAATTTCCTCTGTAACCATACTCTTGCTTTTCACGATGCTGGTGCATTTCTTCTCTTCGCAAATAAGCAAAACTTCCTGAAGCGCGGCTTCTCCATCTTCTGCCCAGATCACTTTTCCACCTCTGGTACTGAACATTTGTTCAAACCGTTCGAGCTGCTGATCCAGGGTTTCCAATGCCCTCCACTTAATATTTTTAGCCCGTTCCCTAGCCAGGTTTATATTGGCAAATTGCTGCTTT
>PLEB01000083.1 GCA_003136915.1 Chitinophagaceae bacterium | reverse complement strand
TATTTTGGAGAAGCAATACCAGGCTCTTATCCAACTGGTCGATCGTGAGATAGTTTGAAACGTCGCGCGCAAGCAGCATGCCCGCTGTAAACTTTGAATATTCATCATCACTATACTTGCTGACGGCCTCACCGAAACTTACGGTTCCCGCAATGAGTTGGTCGCGAATGGAATCCAGTTTGGCAACAGCTTCCTGAGATTCTGCTTCCATGATTTGTGGAATGCGCAGTATATGACGGATCACGGCATCATCACCATTCCGGCTGACCATTTGAATAATGTGATAACCAAACTTTGTTTTTATTACCGGAGATACCTGGCCCTCCTTTAAACGAAATGCATTGGCCAGAAATACAGGATCCCACTGTTTATCATTCCGGTTGATCTGGTACATGCCGCCATTATCCTTACTACCCGGATCGTCAGAATATAAAGTAGCAAGCGTTTTAAATTGTTTGCTGCCGCTTTCCACTTCTTTTTTGTACCCGTTCAGTTCATCAATGGCCAACAATTCAATATCCCGGCTGGGTTTGGGATAAACTACAATTTGTCCGATCTGAAGTTCTGATTCATAGAACAACAAACTATCCTTTGGAATTTTGTCGAAATATTCTTTTACTTCAGTTGGTGTAATCTTTACTCCGTCAACAATTTTACCGCGCATGCCTGCTGCCATTCTCTGCTCCCGGATGGGTGCTTTGAAATCTTCCCGCATCTGATAAATAGACCTTCCGGAAATCTGTTCCAACGCTTCTTTGCTTCCATACTGAGAAACGAAATAGCGTATCTTCTGATCTATTTCTGCGTCAACTTCTTCATCAGTTACGGGAATAGAATCTTTTTGAGCCTGGAGCACGAGCGCTTTTTGAGTAAGCATGCCATCCAGTATTGCACATTCGTTTTGTTCCAGGCCGCCTTGTCTCTTAATATCTTCGTTCGCAATAAAGATCTCTGATTTCAGCACGATTTTGTCACCTACGATACCAACGATCTTATCTGCTACAACTTTTTCCTGGCCAAAACCAGTAAATCCAAGGAGCACGGCCAATCCGATTATCAATACATTTTTCATAAACTTCTGCTAGAACGTCCAAAAATACACCTGATAGATCCTGTTGAAAGCGGACCACGGTGATTTAACAAAACATTGCCTGCGCGCGAAGCGGGCTATTCTCACACTTAAAGCGTTCTTTTTACTTCTTCTTCTTCATAGGCTTCTACGATATCTCCAACATGAATATCGCTGTAATTTTTTATGGTTAGTCCGCATTCCATGCCCGAAGGCACTTCCTTTGCATCATCCTTAAACCTTTTCAGGGAAGCAAGTTCAGCTGTTGCACCTTCACCCACGGGATAGATAACGATCCCATCACGCACCAACCTGATCTTGGAATTCCGGTAAATTTTTCCATCCAGCACATAACATCCGGCAACGGTTGCCTTATCAAATTTGAATACATTCCGGATTTCAACATTGGCAACCACTTTCTCCTGAATCTTTGGCTCGAGCATACCTTCCATGGCACTTTTCACTTCTTCAATCGCATTGTAAATGATGGAATAGGTTTTTATCTGAACGCCCTCGTTCTCTGCGAGCTTGGAGGCCTGCATCGATGCCCGGACATTAAAACCAACCACTACTGCATCGGATGCGGTTGCAAGTAATACATCGCTCTCCGTAATAGCGCCTACAGCTTTATGCACTACACGAACCGCGATTTCTTCTGTGGAAAGTTTTTGTAAAGAGTCGCTGAGGGCTTCAACAGAACCATCCACGTCCCCCTTAATAATGAGGTTGAGCTCCTTGAAATTACCAAGTGCCAGGCGCCGGCCGATTTCATCCAGGGTTATATGTTTTTTGGTTCGGATACCTTGTTCACGAAGCAACTGGGCACGTTTGTTAGCCACTTCTTTGGCTTCTCCTTCTTCATCATATACGCGGAATTTTTCCCCCGCCTGAGGAGCTCCATTCAGCCCCAGTATCAATACCGGCGAAGACGGCGGTGCATCTTCCACCTTCTTATTTCTTTCATTGAACATGGCCTTTATCCTTCCGAAATACTGGCCGGAAACCACCAGGTTCCCATTTTCAAGGGTTCCCCCCTGAACCAGCACGGTTGCAACATATCCCCTGCCCTTGTCGAGAGAAGCTTCAATCACGGTTCCGGAAGCCTCGCGATCAGGGTTGGATTTCAGATCCAGGATTTCCGCTTCCAGTAATATTTTTTCAAGAAGAAGATCAATATTTAATCCTTTTTTAGCCGAGATCTCCTGACTCTGATACTTTCCGCCCCAATCTTCCACGAGGAGATTCATGCCTGCCAGCTGTTCCTTTATTTTTTCCGGATTCGAACCGTCTTTATCAATTTTATTGATTGCGAATACCATGGGAAGGCCGGCTGCCTGCGCATGCGAAATGGCTTCTTTTGTTTGCGGCATGATGGCATCATCTGCGGCGATCACAATAACAGCAATATCTGTCACCTGCGCACCACGGGCACGCATGGCGGTGAACGCTTCGTGACCGGGCGTATCCAGGAAAGTAATTTTTTTATTATTTGTTGTTGTTACCTGGTATGCTCCGATGTGCTGGGTAATTCCTCCTGCTTCTCCCGCAACCACATTTGCAGCACGGATATAATCGAGCAGTGATGTTTTACCATGATCCACATGTCCCATTATGGTAACCACGGGAGATCTTGGCACCAACTCTTCGGGAAGGTCTTCAATTTCATCTTCTTCCATTTCCAGCGCGTCATCAATACCAATAAATTCCACCGTGTATCCGAATTCGCCTGCCACCAGTTCAATCACATCCGCTTCCAGCCGCTGGTTGATGGAAACCATCATTCCGAGGCTCATACACTTGCCGATGATATCTGCATAGCTTACATCCAGGAGGTTGGCCAGTTCACTAACGCTCACAAATTCTGTTACCTGCAGTTTATTATCTTCCAATTGTTCCGCTCCTGCATGTTCGGCATTTTCTTCACGGCGCGCACGACGGTACTTGGCCTTGAGACTTTTCCCGCGTCCTCCGGTGCCCGCAAGTTTTGCCTGGGTTTCACGGATCTTTTCCTGAATTTCCTTTTTATCAATTTCTTTTTGCTCGCGGGGTGTTGTACTGCTCCGGTTTGTAGCGCCGGCGGTTCTCAGGTCACGGCGCAGGATTGGCCGTCCGGCAGCTCCTGGCCTGCCTTCGCGCTGCACCGGAGTACCATTGCCCGCAGGCCGTCCGGTATCTCTTTTCTCTATCGGTATCCGTTTTCTTTTTCTTCTTTCGTCGGCCAGCTTGGGCTTTTCATTTTCTGCCGGCAGATCAATTTTTCCAATGATCCGGGGCCCCTCAATTTTTTCTGCACGGATATTTTCAACGCTATTATTTTCTTCCGCTTTTTCAGATTCCGATGGTTCAACGGTTTGTTCTGCCGGCTTTTTTTCGGCTGCAGGCTTTTGTGTTTCTTTAGCTGCAGCTTCTTCCGGCTGTTTTTTCCTGGAAGACTTTTTAGGTCTGGTTGAGGAATCAATGCTTGACAAATCGATTTTGTCGATCACTTTCGGTCCCTCAATATCAGGGACCTCCATTTTGATTATTTCAGGTTCTTTTTTTGGCTCTTCGACCTTTTGTTTTTTAGGCTCTTCAACCTTCAGCGTCTTTGGTTCTTCGACTAATACCGGTTCTTCTTTGACAGGCGTTTTTTTAGGATCTTTCCGGAAAATAACGGCCTCATCTTCTTTTTTCCTTTTGGCTTCCACACTACCTTTTGGCAGATCAATCTGGTTGCTTTTGATCTTAGCTACTTTGTCGCCCTGAAATTCCTGCTGGAGCGAACGGTACATATCTTCCGTCAGCTTTGCCGTAGGTTTAAGGTCATCCTTACTAAATCCTTTGCCTACCAGGAAATCCACCAGCGTTTCTCTGCCGATGTTGAATTCCTTGGCGGCTGCCATTAACCTTGGTGTTGTCGTTTCTGCCATATTAAATTGATCCATGAACGCACGGTCCGTTCATGGACCGCATTCATGCGGTGATAAATAATTTATAATAATAACCCGTAATCATATGCTCATGATAAACAGGTTATTCTTTATCGAATTCTTCTTTCAATACACGGCGGACCTCTTCGATGGTTTCTTTTTCGAGATCCGTTCTGCGTTCCAGCTCCTCTACGGTAAGATCCAACACGCTGTGGGCTGTATCACAGCCTATCCGTTTGAGTTCGTCAATAACCCAGGTTTCAATTTCATCACTGAATTCATCCAGATCAATATCGAATTCTGTTGTCTCTCCTTCATTATCCCGGAACACATCAATGGAATACCCCGTGAGTTCCTGGGCCAACTTGATATTTACGCCCTTTCTCCCGATAGCCAGTGAAACCTGGTCGGGCTTTAAATAGACATTTGCATGCAGCTTTTCGCTGTCTATGTCCATACTTGTTATTTTGGAAGGAGTGAGTGAACGCTGCAGGAGGAGCTGGATATTATTGGTCCAGTTGATCACATCGATGTTTTCATTCTTTAACTCCCGCACGATACCGTGGATACGGCTTCCTTTCATGCCTACACAGGCGCCTACCGGATCAATACGATCGTCATAGGATTCCACAGCCACCTTTGCCCTTTCTCCGGGCTCCCGGACGATTTTCTTAATGACGATCAATCCGTCAAAGATTTCCGGAACTTCTATTTCCAGCAGCTTGGAAAGGAAAGAAGGACTTGTTCTTGAAAGAATGATTACAGGGGAATTATTTTTCATGTCCACTTTTTTCACAACGGCCCGTATGCTCTCCCCTTTTTTAAAATAATCCTGTGGAATTTGCTCTGATTTTGGAAGGATCAGTTCATTTCCTTCTTCATCCAGCAGAAGAATTTCTTTTTTCCATACCTGGTAAACCTCGGCACTGATGATCTCCCCGATACGTTCGCTGTATTTTTTTACAAGAACATTTTTTTTCAGATCACCGATCCGGCTCGCCAGGGTTTGTTTAGCGGCTAAAATTGCCCGGCGTCCAAAATCAAGGATCTCTATCTCTTCATAAAGATCTTCTCCGACCTCGTAATCCGGTTCTAATTTCACAGCTTCGTTATAAGCGATCTGGGCAAGCGGATCTTCCACTGCGCCATTCTCTACAATCGTGCGCCTGCGCATGATTTCCAGGTCACCTTTTTCAGCATTCACAATTACGTCAAAATTTTCATCACTGCCGTATTTTTTGCGGAGAAGTGTTTTGAAAACGTCTTCCACTACCTTCATCATGGTAGGGCGGTCAATATTTTCGGCTTCCTTGAAATCCTGGAAAGCTTCGATCAGATTGATACTTGCCATAACAGATCTTTTTATACCCAGTTAAAAAACCACCTGGATTTTTGTTGATTTTATATTGTTGAATAAATANNTAAAACTACCTCCACATGGCGCCCTGTATTTTTCCTGTACTGCCGGAATAATTTGAGCGGTTCATCCAGACCCGCAGAAGAAACCTCCAGCGAAAAATCACCGGCGGGGAACAGACCGGATTCTTCAATTTTTTTGTAGAGGGCCCGGTTTACCTGAACTGCCTTTTCAATGGTAATCCCCTGGTCGCCATCCACAAAAACTTTCAGATCGTTGACTGGCTTAACCCTCAGTTCTACAAGGAAATATGCCGGATCGGCGGCTAATAAGTCCTCTATCATCTGTTTAATCCGTTCAGCAGGCGGTTCATTATTCATACGAAAAAAAGAAGGGAACGATTGCGTTCCCTTCCGATGTTTCACTTTTCCGGATGCAAATTTAATGGATTTAATCGATTCTTACCAAAATTCGGTTTTAACTGAAGGTTGCCTTTTTAACAGGCTGTTTGTGCGTTCTGTCTTAATTTTGCAGCTCTATGAATGTTTTTTTCTTAGCCATTCTCATATACTTCCTGTATAAGTTTATTACAGGATTCCTGATCCCTGTTTTCCGGACCACGCGCCACGTACGTCAGCAGTTCACTCATATGAACGGCCAACCCGGCACAAAAGACCAGGAAAAGCAAGCCCCGGATGCCCCCCAACCACCTCCGCCAAACACCGCTAAGGTTGGGGAATACATTGATTTTGAAGAAGTAAAGTGATCACCAACGGATATCATTCATAGTCATACCGGGAGGCAGGTAGAGGCCTTTTAGTCCGGATTCAATGGCTCCGGCCACGTTGATAAATGCATCATCCACAAAAAGGGTTTGGGCAGGATCGAGGTGGTTCTCGCGAATAATCAATTCAAATCCCGATTTATCGGGTTTCCGATGCCCCATGATATGGGAATAATAGGCATGTTCAAAATGATCATCCAGTTCCCCGGATGGGTAGCTGTTCCGGTAGATTTCCATGAACCGGTCCCGGTGGATGGCATTGGTATTACTGAATAAAAAAATCCGGTATTTTTTCCGGATTTCTTCGAGCAATTCAATCCTTTCTGCGGGAAAATCGAGTAGCAAGGCATTCCAGGCCGCAATAACCTGATCATCCGGAATATCCAGTTTCACCGCTTCCTTTATTTTCTGAATAAAAACTTCATCACTGATCTTTCCTGATTCATGGTCTTTAAAAAAGGAAGCTGCAAATCCATGACCGAAATAATCGTTAATGTTTTTTACGCCCATTTCCGTGAACGCTTTCTGTGTGCGCTTCACATCAATGTTCATGATTACGCCGCCGAGATCGAAGATGATATTTTTAATACCTTCCATTTATTGTTTATGGTATATGGTGGATGGTAGATGGAGGAGTAAATGCGTTTAAAGTCCATCTACCATCCACCATATACCATCCACTTTAAATTCAATCTCCTGAAAGATCAGCTTCCACCACATCCCTCGAATTCCCACCCACAAAAACCCTGAACTCGCCGGGTTCGTAGATCCAGCGGAGGCTGCTGCCTACAAACCTGAGATCATCTGTTGTGAGCGTGAAATTTACTTCCTTGCTTTCTCCTTTCTTCAGCCAGAGTTTCTGAAATTTTTTCAGTTCCTTAACAGGCTGGGTAACGCTGGCAACCGGATCCCGGATATACAATTGCACGGTTTCCTCGCCATCATAATTTCCGGTATTGGTCACCGTTAGTTTTACCTGTACCGGGTGGTTTGGTGAAATCTGCGCGGGGCTCAGGGATAGCCCGGCGTAAGAAAACACAGTATAACTTAATCCGTATCCAAAGGGATAAAGCGGTTCATTAGGAATGTCCAGGTAATCGGATTTAAACTTTGGACCGCCTTCTCCGTTATACGGACGACCCGTATTTTTTGCGTTATAATAAACCGGGATCTGTCCCACACTTACCGGGAACGACATGGATAATTTTCCGGAAGGGTTGTAATTTCCGAACAGCACGTCTGCAATGGCATTTCCTGCTTCCGTTCCACCGAACCAGGCGTCGAGGATGGCCTGTACGTGTTGATTTTCCCAGGTGAGCGTGAGCGGACGGCCATTGAAAAGCACGAGTACAAGGGGTTTGCCTGTTTTAACCAGCGCCCTCAGCAGGTTCTCCTGGCTTTCCGGAATGGAGATATCCGCACGGCTTGAAGACTCGCCGGTCATGTCTGCCGCCTCACCGAGGACGGCCACAACAATATCCGATTTTTCTGCTGCGGCCACTGCTTCACTCAGCATGGCTTCAGGCGTGCGGGTTTCTGGTTCAATTTCCGGACCGAACACATTTGTGTTTTTGATCAGCATGCTATCGTCTGAAATATTTGCGCCCTTCGCGTAAATGATATTCACATCTGAACCGGCAACATTTTTTATTCCTTCCATCACCGAAACGGATTTTTCCGGATCTCCTGATACACTCCAGGTCCCGAGCATGTTTCGGTGATTGCTGGCAAGGGGGCCGATCAGGGCAATCGTTCCGGATTTTTTAAGGGGAAGGATATGCTCATTATTCTTCAGCAAAACAAAAGAATGGGCGGCAATTTCCCGGGCAAATTTGCGATGGTCGTCCGAAAGTATTTCTTTTGATGCGCGTTCGTTGCTCATCCGGCGGTAAGGATCGGAGAATAGGCCCAGCTTATATTTTGCTTCAAGCACCAGGCGGCAGGCCTCGTCAATTTGCTTTACTGTAATTTTTCCTTCTTTCAGGGATTGCTTCAGGGTGTTCAGAAATCCTTCACTCACCATATCCATGTCCAGTCCGGCATTTAGCGCCAGCGCAGAAACGGTTTTAAGATCTCCCATACCATGGGCCTGCATTTCACTAAGGGAAGTGTAATCAGAAACTACGAATCCTTTGAATTTCCATTCATTTCTTAAAAGATCCGTCAGCAACCATTTATTTCCTGTTGCAGGGATCCCATCAATTTCATTGAATGAACTCATTACGCTCCCTATGCCTGCATCCACGGCCGCTTTGTAAGGTGGCAAATAATACTGGTACATTTTAATGCGGCTCATGTCAACCGTATTGTATTCGCGGCCGGCATCTGCTGCCCCGTACAATGCAAAATGTTTTACACAGGCCATCACAGCATCGTTTTTTGTCAGGTCCGTTCCCTGGTATCCGCGTACCATGGCAGCAGCAATGGCGGATCCGAGATAAGGGTCCTCGCCGGCTCCTTCGGCAACCCTTCCCCAGCGCGGGTCCCGGGCGATATCAACCATGGGGGAGAATACCCAGTCCAACCCGTCGGCACTGGCTTCAGTGGCTGCGATACGCGCGCTCTTTTTAATCATCGCCGTATCCCAGGTGCAGGATAAACCCAGGGGAATCGGGAATATCGTTTTATGGCCGTGGATCACGTCGAGACCGAAAATCAGTGGTATATGAAGCTTTGAATTTTTCATTGCGATATCCTGGGCCTGGCGCACTTTGTCGGGACCGGTTATTCCAAACAGACCACCGACATTTCCCTGACGGATCTTTTCATCCACATCTTTACTTACAACCGATCCGGTAACTGCCCCCCCGGGAGTTACCAGGTTGAGCTGACCGATCTTTTCATCCACCGTCATTTTACTCATGAGGTTACTGATGAAAGTATTCATTTTTGTGTCCTGCGCATGCATGGTGGCTATCGCAAAGAGCATGAACCAGGCAGTAAAAAGTTTTCTCATAACAGGTTATTATTATTTGGATAAATAAGGAGCAATTTCTTTTTGCCAGAGCGCATAACCTTTGGGGTTCATGTGCAGCATATCATCTTTGAAGATATCTTTTATCACAGTCCCGTCGGGATTCAGCATGATATGATACACGTCAATAAAATGAGCGTTCGTCTGAAGGGAAAGATAGGTTTTGATCAGCAGGTTGGCAGCTTCCATTTCCGGCATCAGCCGTTCCCTGCTCGGACTCGGCTTTAAGGAAATGAAAAGGATATTTTCTCCCGGCATTTTTGAACGAATGAGTACAAACAGGCTTTTGAACCGCTCAAAAACCGTATCAGAATTAACAGCAGCCGATGCCGCCAGGTCATTCTCCCCGCAATAGATCACGACTTGCTTAGGCTGATAGGGAAAAATAATTTCATCTGCGTATCTGATCACATCCGGAAGCGAAGAGCCGCCAAAGCCGCGATTAATAATTGTGTATCCGGGAAAGTAACTATTTACATCGGTCCAGAAATGGAAGGAAGAGCTGCCCACAAAAAGGATAGCCTGCAACGGAGGGAAATGAATGCTGTCCTGCCTTTTAAATTCCCGGATCTCAGAGGCAAACGGCTGGGCAATACACTCGGAAACGTAAACCGTGGCTATTACCAGCAGGAAGCTTCTTAATATTTTCATGATGAAGATGTTTGGAAATTAAAGGGATCTCAAATTACATCTATCTCTTTAAATCATTCTATCCGGTTTTTGAGGGTGGGGTCTTCGTTTGGGGCGCTTACTCGTTCCCGGTATTTTTGAAATACGGGCTTTGTAACCCGAGTCTTTGAAGTCCGGATTGAACCTCGGGACAGCTCATAAAAAGTTTCCACAGCAGACCGCTGCGATAATCTTCAATCATATCAACAATTGGCCCCTCGTCTATTGCCAGGTAATTTTGGGCATACCAGTTTTTGGTTTCATTGAATGCATCTGTAAATCCATATTTTCCCCAGATCCTATCTCCCAGGTCGTAATAAAAATGTTTCAGCGCTTTCATGGAATATTCCGGCGTGTAGGGAAATGAAGAAAGTGCGGCGGAAGGGGTGATGGTGCCGAAATCATTTGTCGGTGAATGTGCATTGTAGCCATCGTAGGTATCACTTGCTGTAAGGCCCCAGCAATTTTCGCCGTAACCTTTGAAGTGATTCGGATTGATCACGCAATGTTTATAATTAATCAGGGTATGGTTGGTATTCTGCTCCCAGTAATTGGCATATTCATCTTTCAGTCCGTGGGGATCAAGCCCCATAAAACTATAATGTGCAAAGAAAAGAGGGCCACCATAGGGAAATCCCAGGGGAAGCACAATGCCATAGTAAGAACGGCCATTGATAAAATGATTGCTTTCTGCCCAGCATTTGTCGTACACATTCTTAGTGATAGGATATGTTGGGGAAGATGCTGCCAGCACATAAGTGATGAGGCATTCATTCCATCCGCGGATCTCGAAATTCATACTCCATCCGTTGTTCGGACTCCAGTGCCAGTAAAGGGAATTACCCCCATCCCGCTGGTGCCAGCTCCATTCCGCGCCTTTCCAGAGTTGGTTAATGCGGTTACGGAGATTTCTTTCCAGNNGGGAAAATGCCGTGATAGCTGTTGGCCTTTAATAAAAAGTTGACTGTTTTTAGCAGGTGTTTCACAGCAGTATCCCTGGTTATCCAATGCCTTTCCGTTGCCACGATGATGGCCATGATGCCGAAGCCGCTGCCTCCGGTTGTGACAACTTCATGACCATAACCGTAAGCATCATTGCTGCGTTCGCGGGCGAGGCCACTTACCGGATGTGCGAAATCCCAGAAGTATTCAAAAGTTTGTTTCTGTATAAGGTCGAGCAGGGCGCTGTCTGAAAGAATTTTCCTTTCGGCAACTCCCGCCTGATTTTTATCGGTGCTGTTTGCCGGAGGCTGCGCGAAAGAAACAAATGCCGTAATGCTGAAGCAAAACCAGGCAAGGAATCCTGCTTTAGAAAATGATTTCATTCATATGGCTTTAATTCAATTGCGGGCTTAGGAAGCCAAGGCTTGTCATTCCTGTTTTTATTTCCGGACAACTCATGAAGAGGTTCCATAAAAAACCGGAGCGGTAGTTTTCGATCATCACGATTTCCGGGCCCTGATCTATTGCAAGGTATGAACTGGCGAACCAAACATTCGAGAGATTAAATGCATCTACAAAACCATATTGACCCCAGATCTTATCTCCCAGCTTGTAGTAGAAGAAGCGGATGGCATTCATGGATTCGGTCGGCGTATAGGGAAGGGAAGAAATTGCTGCGGTCGGACTGATAATACCGAGATCATTTGTGGGAGAATGCGCCGAGTATCCGCTGATATCATCATCGCTTGCCGTGAGACCCCAGCAAAGATTGCTGTAACCATTATAATGCTTAGGATTCGCTACACAATAACTGTAATTAATCTTTGCATGCGCCGTGTCCTGCGTCCAATAATTTGCATAAGCATCACTGAGCCCGTTTGGATTGATGCTCAGAAATGAATAATGGGCGAAGAACAAAGGACCGCCATAATCCGGACCCAGTGGCAGTTGAATACCATAAAATGACTTGCCGTTTTTTATTCCGCCATTCAGTGCCCATCCGTTATCGTAAACAATTTTTGGTATCCTGTTCGAATCTGTGTTTGAAGAAGCTGCCAGCGTATAAACGATCATCGCTTCATTCCATCCATTGATTTGTTGATTGATCACAAATCCAAGATCAGGGCTCCAGTGCCAGTACAAAGCATTTTGTCCGTTTTGCCGGAACCAGTTCCATTCCACGCCGTTCCAGATATTATTTATGCTGTCGCGCAAAGCAATTTCCGTAGGATCCGT
>PLEB01000308.1:2183-5291 GCA_003136915.1 Chitinophagaceae bacterium | reverse complement strand
GAATTCAATTACAAATCCGCACACAAAGTCCATCTACCATCTACCATATACCATCCACAATAAATATCAACTATCAACTATAAAAGCTGTCTGATAAAAATTATTAACTCCCCCAATCACCCGCATCTTTACATAAAAAGAATCCACAAAGATCTGCCAGGCGAAAAATTCGTGGTTTGCTACATTGAATTCATCGAAGAGGATGATATCTCCTTTTTTTAGAAAAGGATATAGCTGGGAGAGCACAAATATGGTAGAGGAAAAAAGGTCAGCGTCCATATGGATGAGCTTGGGCTTTGTCCGAAGCAGATCTCTGTTATTTTCAATAAAGGGATTCAGGGAATTCTGGAATATGCCTTTTTCGAAACCCGCCCTCGGGTCGTCTGAATTCACTTCACCCAGACTGAAAGCCATGGCTCCTTTCTTGAACCCCCCCCAATCTTCGGGAAGGCCCTCGAACGTATCAAAACCGCGAAAAACAGAAGCCGGGTTGCTATTTTTTTTCAGCCACCAGAAAAAAGAACTGCCGGATGCCACGCCGAACTCCAGGTAAAGCAATTCTTTATGATCAAGCTGATGGGCATCGGCAACTGCCTCATACAGCAGGTACCGTTTGGGATAATCACGCTTCCAGGAATAGAAATCGTTGATTAGCAGAGAGTTTCGTTTGGCCCCGGAGATCCATTTTCTCAAGGCATTAAAATTCCGGATAAAAAGGAAAAGACGGTTGAAAGGAGAAAGGATCCGAAGGATGCCGGTCCACAAGAGGAAATCCTTGAAAAATTTAATGAGGCGCAGTTTCAAGGGCCAAAAGTAGGTGTTAGAAAGTAAAAATTAAAAATTAAAAATTAAAAATTTGTCCCCGTAAGCAAATGAAATTCACCCGATTACGCTCCAATTTTTACTTTTTACTTTTTAATTTTTACTTTTTAGGTCTTACCAGAACTTAACGTAAAGGGCCGTAAGCAGCATCAGTATGATAACGATCAATGCTATTGTTTGCGGTTTTAATTTAAACATGGTCTTGTCGAGTTCGAAGGCTTTAGGATTTATTTTTGGTCCGGCCAGACTAACAACAACCATAATCGCGACAGTAAAAAAGAATGACAGTCCCATGCAGATCAGGAACGGAATTTCGTATCCCCCATGACCATTTGGAAACGCCGTGTAAAGCCATGTTTCATTTCCAAAAACTGCGGGTGCCTTTTCGTTAAAGAAATAACAGAGAACCAGTCCGGTAATCACACCGACAACCGCTGCAGCACCTGTGGTTCTTTTCCAGAACATACCCAGAATGAACATGGCAAAGACACCCGGGCTGATAAATCCTGTATATTTCTGTATATAGGTAAAACCGCCTTCGCTGCTGATGCCGAGTATATCCTTCCAGGTGAACAGAATCGCGATGATCATTGCTGAAAGCGCTACGATCCTGCCAATCCAGACCAGTCTTTTTTCCGACGCTTCTTTGTTGATATACTTTCGATATATATCAAGGGTATAAATGGTAGAGATACTATTCACCTTTCCTGCAAGGGATGCAACAATGGCTGCCGTCAGCGCTGCGATAGACAATCCTTTGAGTCCGGCCGGCAAAAAACCCAGAACGGCAGAATAGGCATCGTCCATTTTTTGCAGTGGATGAAGGTTCCCTTGTTTTACCAGTACAAAAGCCGCAATTCCGGGAAGCATTACGATCAGGGGCATGATCAGTTTAAGTAAAGCAGCAAATAGCAAACCGGTTCTTGCCGTATTCAAATTGGCTCCCAGGGCCCTTTGCGTGATATACTGATTGCAACCCCAGTAATTCAGGTTCACGATCCATTGGCCGGCCGCATACATTAATATTCCGGGCAGGATAAGATATTTATTTATGTCCAGTTGTGAAGTATCCGCTGTCGGCTTCTTGAAGATCATGTGGAAGTGTTCGGGAGCTGTCTTCATCATGATGGAAAAACCATTCGCAATACCCGTACCGCCGCCAATTTTATTCAATGCAAAATAAGAAGTAGCCAGCCCTCCGATGATCAGCACGGTCACCTGGATCACATCTGTAAAACCGATCACTTTCATTCCTCCGAGCGTAATAAAAATTGCAAAAACGGCCAATGCGATCATCACGATATGCAGGTAATCCGTACCATCATTGGGAAGCAATCCGCGTATGGCGATTGCACCCAGGAACAGAATGGACGTGAGATTCACAAAAATGTAAATGAACAGCCACAGAATGGCCATGATCATGGCGACAGTTTCATTATACCGCGTTTTCAGGAACTGCGGCATGGTATAGATCTTGTTTTTCAGATAGATAGGCATAAACCAAACCGCGATGATAATGAGGGCTACTGCTGCGATCCATTCATAAGCAGAAACTGCAATACCAACAAAGAAGCCATTGCCACTCATTCCAATGAATTGTTCCGCTGAAATATTGGAAGCGATCAGTGAAGCGCCAATCGCGTACCAGGTCAGGGTCCCTTCTGCAAGAAAGAATGCTTTTGAATCATGCTCCTTACTCTTTCTTCTTTTATAAATCCAGTATCCATAGGAGCCGACGAGGATCAGGTAAAGTATAAAAACCAGATAGTCCTTAGAAACGAGTTGATTGTTCATGATGGTGCAATCGATTGTTGAGTTGAAAATTCATGTTTTGAATGCTGATCAGGATCTCAGCTGGTAATAAGCGTCATTCCATCGCAGCTCATTCTTGAATTGATAAATATCAGTATTCTTTCCAATGAGCACAAACTCAATTCCCGCCATGGATGCAAAATCCTCCATGCATTCTGTAGAGAGATTTTGGCTATAGCATGTGTGATGCGCACCGCCGGCGAGGATCCAGGCTGTACATCCTCTTTTTAAATCCGGATATGGTTGCCAGAGCACCCGCGCAACGGGTAATTTGGGCAGGCTCTGCACCGGACTGACCGCATTCACTTCATTCACCAGCATGCGAAAGCGGTTACCCATATCAATGATGGAAACGTTTAATGCCTGTCCTGCTCCGCTGTTGAAAACCAGCCTGACCGGATCTTCTTTACCCCCTATACCAAGCGGATGGATCTCACAGGAGGGTTTATCCGCTGCAATGGATTCACAGATCTC
>PLEB01000308.1:0-2170 GCA_003136915.1 Chitinophagaceae bacterium | reverse complement strand
TGCTTCAATCCATGTAAATCCTCGAAGGTATCTGTGAATCCTTTAAAGTTTCCTTGTTCCAGAAAATGCTTCAGGCCCAGTTCTATCCGGGCTGCATCGCGCAGCGAGGCGTGACGGGAATTCCCTTTTTTTAGATCTTCCGCTACTGTGTATTGTTTATGATAGATACCGGTAAGTTCATCTATTTCTTTTTCTTTCACTTCATTGATCACCTGCACGAGGTCGCCGACACCATGCGTATTTACTGAATATCCGAATTTGTATTCCGCTTCCACTTTATCACCTTCTGTTACCGCTACCTGCCGCATGTTGTCGCCAAATCGCACAAATTTCGCGCCCTGCCAGTCCTGCCATCCGGCTGCCGCACGCGTCCAGTCACCGATCTTTGCAATCACCTGCTTGTCCTCCCAATGGCCTGTAACCACTTTGCGATTAATACGTAATCTGCTGAGGATAAAACCAAATTCCCGGTCGCCATGGGCCGACTGGTTCAGGTTCATGAAATCCATATCAATTTCACTCCATGGGATATCGCGGTTAAACTGTGTATGCAAATGAAGCAGGGGCTTGCGCAAAATTTTCAATCCGTTGATCCACATTTTGGCGGGTGAAAATGTATGCATCCAGGTGACTATGCCAATGCATTTTGGGTTGTTGTTTGCTTCCGCACAGGCATTCCCGATTTCTTCAGGTGTTTTCACCACAGGCTTAAATGTCACGGTGACAGGTATAAGTTTACTGTCATTTAAAAAACGGGCGATGGTAGCTGCATGCTGATCAACCTTCCTTAGCGTTTCTTCGCCATATAGATGCTGGCTGCCGGTGAGAAACCATATTTCCAGCTTTTTAAGATCTGCCATAACAAGGGTTTACTTGATTATTGACCATAATAGGAGTCTGGTCCGTGTTTTCTTTCAAAATGTTTTCTGATCAGCGCATCTTTAAGTTGCTGCACATTTGGATTTATTTGTTCGGTCAGCAGCGCCATATGTGCTATGGATTCGAGTACAGCGCTGTTGGAAACTGCTTTGGCGGCATTCGGCCCCCAGGTGAAAGGCGCATGGTTCCCGATCAGGATCATTTGCACATCTTCATAATCCAGGTTTTTTTCTTTCAGGTGATTGATGATCTGAAAACCGGTCTGGTATTCATAATCGCCCCTGATCATTTCATCAGACATGGGCGGAGCGCAGGGAATACTGCTGGTATGATAATCTGCATGCGTGGTACCATAAATCGGAATATCGCGCAATGCCTGGGCCCAGGCCGTTGCGTAAACGGAGTGGGTATGAACAATTGCTCCAATTTTTTCCCAGTGCCCGTAAAGTACCGCATGCGTGGGCGTATCAGAAGAAGGACGCAGTGTGCCCTCCACTGTTTTTCCCTCGAAATCGACGATGACCATTTTTTCCGAACTGAGTTCAGCGTAGGGAATGCCACTGGGCTTGATCGCAAATACGGCTGACTTGTGGTCTGCCACACTTACGTTTCCAAATGTAAAAATCACTAGTCCGAGTTCGGGCAGCTGTCGATTTGCTTCAAAAGCTTCCTCCCGGATGGTTTTATAACTGGTCATGCTTATGGAATGGAAGGTTTTCAATGGCTTCTCCGAGTCTTTTATAATCTGAATATCTTTTCTCATACAAGGAAGATCTGGATTTATCGGGATAGTAATTTGCATCGAAGCCTTGCCCCATGGCTTTCATAGCTTCTTCCACCCGATTATATATGCCGGCTGCTGTAGCAGCAAACATACCGGCACCAAGTGCACAGGTTTGGTCTGAACGATGTATCCTGATTGGCATATTGATTACGTCGCTCATCATTTGCATGATAAAGGGCGATTTTTTAGCGACGCCGCCAAGTCCGATAAGCCCTTTTACCGAAATACCTTCGCTAACGAATCTTTCCACAATAGCACGAGCGCCAAAACAGGTTGCTTCCGCCACGGCCCTGAAAATCTCCGGAGCATTACTCGCAAGATTTAATGCACTGATTGTTCCCTTCAATTCCTGGTTGGCATCGGGTGTGCGGCGACCATTGAACCAGTCAATCGCGATTTCGGATTTTTCATCAACCGGAAGCCGGGCGGCCTGCCGGCTCAACTCCGGCAAAATCTCCAATTGTGTTTCTTCAATGATGGCTGAAAGTGCATGATCATTGGTTTCTG
>PLEB01000185.1 GCA_003136915.1 Chitinophagaceae bacterium | reverse complement strand
CGTCAATGGTAAAAAATGGAAGCGCCCTGATGATGATATAGGACTTGGATGGGTGGTAGATGGCCTTTCACCGGAGCATAGGAAATACCTGGCTTCAGGAGGATTAGGATTTGAACTCGGCGATGGAAAGTTGAATTACGGCCACGAAACAGCTTGTGAATTGTATTACAATTTGAAACCCGTTTCGACCTCTATCTGGTTAAGTGCAGACTACCAGTGCATCTTTAATCCGGGGTATAATAAAGACAGAGGACCGGTAAATGTTTTCTCTTTTCGGTTTCACATTGAATTATAATAATGTAAGCAACGAAATAATGGGACCTACAGTCGAAATAAGGAAACCAGAATCCAAAAAGGGATGGCGCAAAGAAAAGGCAGCTAATTCATTGCCTGAAGTGTTCTCCTCCATTCAAGTCCCAAAAAACGGAAGTTTTTGGAGAAAGTTATTGGCGTTCGCCGGACCCGGCTTAATGGTATCGGTAGGTTATATGGATCCTGGTAATTGGGCAACAGATATAGCCGGTGGAGCACAATTTGGATACACTCTTTTATCAGTCATCCTTATTTCAAACTTTTTTGCAATCATTCTGCAATACCTCGCCCTGAAACTGGGAATAGTCACTGAAAGGGATCTTGCCCAGGCTTGCAAGGATCATTACAGTCCCACGGTTAGTTTTTGTTTATGGGTCTTGTGCGAAATAGCGATTGCAGCCTGCGACCTTGCCGAAGTAATTGGGTCTGCTTTGGCATTGAATCTGCTGTTTCATATTCCTCTCTCCGTGGGTGTAGCGATCACCGCCCTGGATGTGCTCGTGATCTTGTTTTTTCAGTATAAGGGGTTTCGCTTGATAGAAAGCATTGTAGCTTCGCTCATTTTTGTAATCCTCGGCTGTTTTACTTATGAAATCATCGCGTCACATCCGGATTTTATTCCTATTTTAAGCGGTCTAATTCCCAGGCAGCAAATTATATCTAATCCATCCATGCTATATATAGCCATCGGGATACTGGGTGCCACCGTCATGCCCCATAATTTATACCTGCATTCAAGCATTGTACAAACGCGCAATTATGAACGAAGCGAAGCAGGCAAGAAAATGGCGATAAAATTTGCATCTATTGACAGCACCGTTGCCTTATTATTTGCTTTTTTTATTAACGCTGCTATTCTCATCGTAGCCGGGGCTGCATTTCATACAACGGGGCATCGGGGGGTTGCGGATATCATGGAAGCACATAAATTACTCGCTCCATTGCTTGGTGCTACACTTGCAAGCACTTTATTCGCCATTGCATTATTGGCCTCAGGGCAAAACTCCACTTTAACCGGAACATTAGCGGGTCAGATCGTCATGGAGGGTTTTTTGAACATCCGCTTAAAACCCTGGCTAAGAAGATTAATAACGAGGGCTATTGCGATCATACCTGCCTTTATAGTGACGGTTATGTATGGTGAAAAAGGGATTGCGAATCTTTTGTTGCTGAGCCAGGTAATTCTTTCCATGCAATTGAGTTTTGCTGTTATTCCGCTCATTTTATTTACCAATGATCGCCACAAGATGGGGCATTTTGCAAACAGTCGCGGTACCAAAATTTTAGCTTGGATAGTTGCAACGATTATCCTGGTCCTTAATTTATACCTGTTGTTTGATTTGCTTAAATAAGACATCCTGTGTTTCGTGATATTTATGTTATTTATTAACTTACAAGAAAGATAGCAGCTACCTTACTGCCGGATTGTTCCAATTTTAGTATTTGCAGATGTGGGATTTTCCTTTTCTTTCGCTACAAAATCCGAGAAAATTATCATAAGTATAGTAACTAATGGATCGCAGAAAATTTATTAAGTCAGCTGGGTTGGCTTTGCCGGTTACCGGATTGCTTCCCCTGGGTGCGACGGCACTTATCAGTTCGGGTCGTTCAGGGATTGAGGTACGGGCGCAAGAGCAGGCAGAAATAGAAGAAGCCGCTGATTATACCATTCGCATCGGTACAGGATTGATCGAAGTCGGGCCGCAACATATTCTTTCCACAACCACTTATAACGGGCAGTTCCCCGGACCGCTGCTGCGCTTTAAGGAAGGCCAGCGCACTGTTGTCGATATTTACAACGAAACGGACAGGCCGGAACAATTTCATTGGCATGGGCAGTTTGTCCCGGTAGATGTCGATGGCGCTGCGGAAGAAGGAACGCCCTACATTCCGGCTCACGGGATGCGCCGGGAGGTTTTTGTACCGAAACCGGCCGGGTTGAGGTTTTATCATAGTCATTTAGTTGCTGGCGCCGATTTGAGTGCAGGGCAATATAGCGGCCAGGTAGGGCCTGTGTACATTGAACCTGCCAAGCCAACGACTCACTACGACCGGGAAGAGTTTGTCGTGCTGAAAGAATTTGAACCCTACTTTATGCGGGGCGGAGATATGGCGATGGATTTCCTGGCGGGCCAAACGATTCCGGAATTAAAGGCCATCCAGGAAAAAGCGGAAAAGATGGCTCCCGGAACTCCGAAGGGATTTGAAGTGGGCTATAAAATTTTCACTATCAACGGACGGCAGTTGGGGCATGGAAAATCAATTCATGTTAAATACGGGGAGCGCATCCTCTTTCATATTCTGAATGGCAGCGCTACGGAAATCCGGAGCCTGGCGCTACCAGGGCACAGATTTAAAGTCATAGAGCTGGACGGCAACCCCGTGCCCAATCCAACAGAAGTTCCTGTACTGTGGATTGGAACGGCTGAACGCATATCGGCAGCTGTAGAAATGAAAACCCCGGGTGTATGGATCATGGGGGATCTGGCAGATGACGACCGGAGCAATGGTATGGGTATCGTTATCCACTATGAAAATCACAAAGGCAAACCACAGTGGGTGACCCCAAAACCCTTTACGTGGGATTATACGGCGTTTGGTAACCATCATATTAAGGCCGTCGAACCGGACGAGATCATTAAAATGACTTTTGCCAAACAGCAAGCGGCGGATAAAGGATTTAACCGGTGGACGATAAACGGGGAGGCCTTCGATATGATTAAAATGCAGTCGATGTTCCATATTAAGGAAGGAAAGCGATATCGCCTACAAATGCGAAATGCATCGGACGATATTCACCCGATGCACATGCATCGGCATAGTTTTGAAATAACCAAGATTGCGGGCAAGCATACATCCGGCATTATGAAAGATGTNNGCTGTTCGACTATGTATAATCATTGTCAAAGTGAATAAAATTTTCCTGACAAAAGCGTTTCCTACCTTGATAATCCGTTTGACGGTTGGCCTTATATTTTTATCCGAAGGCATCCAGAAATTTTTGTACCCTGAAGTTCTTGGTAGCGGTCGGTTTGCAAAATTGGGTATCAGTCCTCCTGCATTTTGGTCGAACTTCACAGGCTCCTTCGAAATTGTTTGTTCCCTCCTGGTCATCATTGGATTGTTTACGCGGCTAGCCGTTATCCCCTTATTGATAATTATGATCGTTTCCTTTTTCACAACAAAGTGGCCAGAGTTTCTTGAAAAAGGATTTTGGCCGACGGTGCATGATGGCAGAACAGATTTTGCTATGACAATGCTTTTGATCTTTTTGCTTATTTATG
>PLEB01000220.1 GCA_003136915.1 Chitinophagaceae bacterium | reverse complement strand
ACGTCAGACGGTGCCGGTTTGCCGTTGAAGGTTCCATCCCATCCGCTCGCATCATCATTGGGAGCAAAATTTGACTTTTCGAATACCACCTGGCCCCAGCGATTATAGATCGTAATGGACGGAATCACGTTCAATCCCTTTCCTCTTACTACAAACCGATCGTTCACTCCATCTCCATTAGGAGAGAAAGTATTTGGAATGAAAAAGTTATTGCCATTGCATATTACGGTAATCTTGATGCTGTCCGCGACAGCGCATCCGCCGTTGTTAATTGCGTTCAGCACATATTCGGTGGTTTTGATAGGCGCTGCAAGCGGTGTCAAACAATTTGTGCAACTCAGGTTGATTGGTGGCAGCCAGCTGAGAGAAACGATGTCAGGAGAGCCGGTCCCGTTGATCTGGTAGGAAGATCCTACCGGTATCGTAACATTCGCCCCCAGGCTAAGCGTCGGGTAATTAAATGTGGTGATCTGGATTGATTTGGTATCACTGAAACATTTTATATTATCATATCCGGTCACCTGGAAATTCGTGATTCCGATCTGGTTGATTGTTGGTGTTGCCAATGGATTTGCAATATTCGGATCGCTCAATCCTTCTGCCGGAGTCCAGTTGTATATGGCAGCTCCGCTGGCGATTAACTGTGCGCTTTGCCCGAGACAGACGGAATCCGGTCCGCTGACACTCACGGTAACGGGCATGTTGACGGTAATATTTACCGTATCACTGGCCAAACATCCAAATGGACTCTGTCCGACCACAACAAAATAGGTGCTGACAGGGGAGTTTGCAAAAGGACTGGCGCAGGTGAAACAACTGAGCGTTCCGTTGACCGGCGGTTGCCATGTATAAGAATAACCCAGATCTCCCGATGCATTTAACTGGAAGTCCGGTCCTCCAAGGCAAACCGTTATATCCGGCCCGGCACTTACAGCAGGAATTTTGTAAATATCTAATTGTTGTGTAGCGGTATCAACGCATCCGGCTTTATTTTTTCCGATCACCTGTATAAAATACTGACCTGCTTTCGGATAACTTACTGCTGGCGGATTTTGAATAATTGCAGTTTGACCATTTCCAAAACTCCATGACCAGGTTAGCGGACCATCAGGATCAGGAACTATTTCAACACCGGTGAAAGTAAGCGTGGCCGGTTCACATTGTGACACCAAACCACCGATATCCACCTGCGGTGAGGCAACTATCTGTACCGGTACGGTAAATTGACCCGCGCAACCATTCACTGTTGTTATAGTCAGTGTAACATTATATGTATTCGCAACTGAATAGAAATGGGAAATTGTAGGATTCAAACCCGAACTTTTATTTCCGTCACCAAAGTCCCAGAGATAATTACTGATGACTGTTCCTTTCGCAACAACGGATGCATCTTTGAAGTTGATTGTCCCGTTATCGCAAAGAAGGGTTTTGTCGGCCGTGAAGGACGTACTTGTAATGCCGTCAACAACGATTGTTTCATTTCCAAGATTCGCAACTTTACAGCCGGTGGCATCTTCAAGTGTTACCTCAGGAATATATGTTCCCGGACTAGCATAAAGATGGGTTATGGTTGGGGACAAGGTTGAATCAGGTGGTGTTCCATCTCCGAAGATCCAGGTAAACTTGACAGCATTGGAAGTGGTTACAATGAAATTTACGTTATCGCTTCCGCAGGCGCCGAGCGGCGAATAAGTGAAGGCTCCAACGGGACCATCAATATGAATGTGTTGATAGGGTGCTGTTGCAACGCATCCACCCGGGCTGGTTATCTGCACTGAAACATCCCAATCGCCTGGAGTTGGATACAGATTCGTAGTAGTCGGTAAGGTCCCGAATGAACCTGTTCCAAATATCCACAAATAGCTTTGCGCATAGCTGCCGGTAAATGTGAACGTATCAATAAGTGGCGGGCAGGCGGAATAAGTACTGCTCAGTGTAAATGAAGCTATCGGAATATCAATATTAATAGGCGTGGGAATCGTATATGTACTGGTGCAATTATATGAATCGGTAATTTTCAGCGTCACCGGATAAGTCCCCTTTAGCGGATAGTTGTGCAAGTGAGGATTTAGCCCAATATACGTGGTTCCATCTCCGAAGTCCCAGTTGTAAACAGGGCTAAATGCACTTTGGGAAGTATTGGTGAATTTTATGTTTGAGCTCGGACAAAAGTTAAAACCATCGGTGGTAAAACTTGCTTTCGGCGATGAAAAGGTAATATAACCCGGGGCAATGATACTGTCTGTACAGCCATTTACATCCGTTACTTTCAACATTACGCTATATATACCTTCCACCGTGTAATTATGTGTTGGATTTTGCAGAGCTGAAGTACCGCCGTCTCCAAAATCCCATGACCATGTTTTAATCGGTGATCCGGCAGAAGGAACGGACTGATCGGTGAATATTGCTGAAAGAGATCCACAGGCCTGCGTAACCGGAGTAGTGAATTTGGCTGTGGGGCCGCCGATGACCATATTATAAGGCGCTGATACAGTCATACATCCTACGTTATCTGTGGTCGTAACTGTAATAGGATATGTACCAGGCTTTGTGTAAATATGGTTTGTGGCACCACTTCCGGATGGCGCATCCGGGGTTCCATCGCCAAAACTAAATACAAATCCTACGATATTAGGCGGGTGCGTCGTGGTTATCGTGAGTAAAGTATTATCGCAAACGGGAGGAAGGGGAGAAACACTAATTGTCGTGACCGCATTTACGGTAACCGGCTTTGTTTTCGAACTGCTGCANNTGAATGTATATTGATTTTGTGCGGCACAGTTAAATGCATAATTGAAATCTGCGAGTGGATCATTAATGGTGATATAGGCAGTCTTTGTGAGAGCTTGAAAACATCCGTTGTTGTAAGCTGTAAGCGTTATATCGTATGTTCCCGGTATCGCGTATGCGTATAACGGGCTTTGAATGGGAGAACTATTTCCATCTCCAAAATTCCATAGCCATTTGTTTGGACCNNACAGTGCCCGTTGCAGTTGCAATGCAACCACCATTGGTGGTAATGGTCAGGCTGACTGTATAAGAGCCACTTGCGTAAGTTTGTGCTGGTGGAGAAACGCCATTAAAAACAAACCCGTTTCCAAAATCCCAATGATAGCTGGCAACTCCATCTACTGCGGTCACAGACAAGGATGGGTTATAGGTAAACGGAGCGCAGCCAAACGCAGGCAGATTTGGTATGCTGACAATTGGTTTTGATATGTTTACGAAAGCTGATTTTGTTAAAGAATTTGAACATCCTGTGGCACTTGATGCAGTAAGGGTAACGTTGAAACTGCCGTAAGCATTATATGGATGAGTTGGATTTTGAAAGGTCGATGTGGTTCCGTCTCCGAAATTCCATAACCATGATGTGGCACCGACTGATTGATCTGTAAAACTTGCAGTTAATGGTGTTTGGCAACCAGACAGGTTAGTGCCGGTAAATGCCGCAGTTGGCGCGTTGACTACCGTGATGTCCTGGGTCACGGAACCATTACAGGTTGCAAATGTATTGTTCAGGGTGACATGATATGTGCCAGCAGCTGCATACGTGTGTAGGCCATTTCTGACATTATCCAGGGGTGAACCATCGCCGTAATCCCAGCTCGAACTCGTAGGGAAAGGAGAGGAAGTATTGGTAAAAGTCACTGGGGAATTAATACATACGCTGGACTGGTAGGTAAAATTGGAATTATTCGGACTGGAAGTAATAGTTACAACTGCCGAATCCGTGGCCTGGCAACCCTGAGAGCTTGTCGCCAACAACTTTACCGTATATGGGCCCACTGCGGCATAAGGATGTACAGGCGAGGTTACATTCGATGTTGGTGATCCGTCTCCAAAATCCCAAACATAAGTGAGTACTCCAGGAGGACCTGTTGTCTGGTTAGTAAAAGTGGCGGTCGCAGGCGGGGTGCAACTGTTCGACAGGGCAGTGCTGAAATTCGGAAGTACCCCATTGGTTAATACAATGGCGCCGGATTTAATATTTGCTGTACCATGACATCCGTAATTATTTTGGACATATAAATTAACAGGAAAGCTGCCTCCGGCAGTATATAGATGCGTGGGATTCTGAATGTTCAGATCCACGTTCCCGTCGCCATATGACCATGTCCAGCTGACGATGGATGCGCCTGGTCCCGGATTGGAATTATCTGTAAACTGGACCGAAATTGGAAAACAACCGCTCGTAATACTCGAGGTAAAATCTGCAGTGGGAACCGGATATACCGTAATGGTGACTGGCGTTGCCGTGCTTGAACCAAAGGCATTAGTTACAGTAAGGTTAACCGTGTAGGTTCCGGGAACAGAGTATATAACGGCCGCATTTGGGTTTGTGCCTGTAGCCGGATTAACTGCGGGCGGTACGCCTCCGAAATCCCAGTTCCAGGATGTGGGACTACCCGTTGAACCATCACTAAATGATACACCCAGCGGAGCACAGCCCGCAATGGGCGTTGCATTGATTTTTGCAACAGGTGCCTGTGCAAAAACAGTGCAGACAGTTACCAGCAGTAAGAGAGGTAACAACAGTAGTTTTCTATTCAACGGATAGCGATTTAAGGATGAATTGCTTCATTAGCTTTCAAAGGGAATTGCATAATTTTCCACCTAAGGGCCTGGAAAAAGATTTAAAGGGTGTTCGGATTGGCAGAAGATATATAGAAGCGGAAATATCTTTACTACGTTGCTTCATAACGCGGAAGCAGGCTCAAAATTGTAAGTTTTAGGGCCGTACAAGCGAAAATACTTCCTTTTAAGGGTTTACCGCTAGATAGGGACAAGTCAATAGCTGGTTTTGGAAAGGATGATGCCTGGATTAATTTTTATGCAATTCCAGGAGATTGTAAGTACTGTCAACGGCCGTTTGGGCGGATACGGAATCCGAATAACTATCCGTGATTTTCCAGGTATGGTTCAACTCCTTCAATGGATCCCCGGCACTCAGAAAATCGGCTTGAATGGTTCTTGCATCCACATTGGCCACCCAGGTTCCTGCTGTGCTTTGCCCCCCCAATATGCCCTGAACCGTACCGTTCTGATTAAACTGAAATACATAACCCGCAAAACTATCGGTTATATCGGTTTGATTATCCAGGTACTTCGTTACACGCCAGGTTCCATTGGTGACAAGATTAACTATAATATTTTCTTCCTGGCTGTTGATATACTTTTTACATGCAGATGGGCAAATCAGCAGGTAACTAAAAACAGTGCACAAAAGTAGCCGGTTTTTCATAAGAAGCATTCGATGGGCATTAAAATTGGTAAATTTTCCTGTATTTGTCAAGCAAATAATCCAGAAAATACTGCACTTTCAGGGGCTCCCCGCTAGCCTTTTCACACAGCTCCTCACTGTTATAAGTACGGCCATGAACATGTATCCGTTGCCTTAGCCAACCCAGCAATCCCGAGGTATTTCCCTGTTCCACATCCTGCTTTAAGGTCGGTAATTCTTTCTGGGCAGTATGGAAAAACTGGGCGGCATAAAAACTTCCCAAACTATAAGTGGGAAAATATCCAAAACTGCCATGGCTCCAGTGGACGTCCTGCAAACAACCCTCCTGGTCGCCGGGAACCGTAACGCCCAGATATTTCCGATATTGTTCTTTCCAGCATGCCGGAATGTCCGTGGTCTCCAACTCTCCGCTTATCAGCATTTTTTCGATATCATAACGGATCATGACATGGAAATGATAAGTTAGTTCGTCAGCCTCTGTTCGAATAAGTGAAGGCTTCACCATATTGATCCCACTATAAAAACTGTTCAGCGAAATGCCTTCTAACTGCTCAGGAAATAAATTACGCAAACCCGGATAATGAAATTGCCAGAACGCCAGACTTCTTCCTACCTGATTTTCCCATAAGCGGGACTGGGATTCATGAATACCAAGCGAGGCGTATTCTCCGGAAGGCAATCCATATTCCGATTCGGGCAATCCCTGTTCGTACAAAGCATGTCCGGTTTCATGAATACAACTCCAGGTCATGCTATTAAAATCATTTTCCTTTATGCGCGTGGTTATGCGAACATCATTTTTATTGAAACTGGTAGTAAATGGATGTGCCGAAAGATCCTGGCGTCCCGCATCAAAATCAAATCCCAGTTCGCGGATGATCTTCATCCCAAAATCCCATTGTTTATTTTTTTCAAAGTGTTTTAGCAGGAAGGAATTATCCACCTGTGCCGTCTGCGTGATGCTCGCGTAGATTTCTGTTAACCGGGGTTTTAAATCGGAAAAGATCTTATCCAGCAAATTCACCGTCATTCCTTTCTCAAACTCATCAAGTAACGCGTCATAAGGATGTCCGGCAAATCCAAGGATCCGGGTTTCTTCCTTCTTGAGCTGAATAAGTTCATCCAGTTCTTTTTCAAAAAGAGAAAATTTATTTTCTTTTTTGGCAATTATCCAGGCATTAAAACTCCTGGAGATAGTCTCACTCATTCGCCGGACAAACTCCGGTCTGTATTTTTTCTGTTTTTCAAAATCAACCGCGGTCAGTTCAATATTTTTTCTTTCAGATTCTGTCAGCTCCGCGTGATCTTTTAATGACTTCAATAGCCCTTCCAGTTTTTCTGAAGTAGCCAGACCATGAGCCAGTTCGGAAATGCTGGCGATTTGCTGCGCCCGGAAACCGCCACCTTTAGGAGGCATATATGTTTCCTGATCCCACTGCATAAGGGCCAGTGCATTGCGTGTATCGGCCAGCTTCGCCATATGATCCCTGTATTCCTTATATAGTTGTTTGGCTGAGGAAATTTTCACCATCGGATCTCAATTATCGTTAAAAATAAAAAACGGTTTTATTTCTTAGGCAAGATAACAGAGATTTGCCCTAATTTTTACCATATGAATCGGAAACATCTTTCTCTCTGGTTATTTGCTGTTATTCTTGTACCATGCCTGGCAGTTGCCCAGAAGATTGATTCCATGATGCAGGTATATGCTGAAAAATTCCCGCAGGAAAAAGCATATCTTCAGTTTGACAAGCGGGTGTACAATCCGGGTGAAACGATCTGGTACAAAGCTTATGTGTTTACGGGGTTTGATCCTTCTCCGTATAGCAAAAATTTCTATGTGGAATTGTATGACGCATCAGGAAATCTTCTCCAGCGAAAAACTTCTCCACTGGTTGAATCTACAACGGCCGGAAATTTCGACATACCTGCTGACTTTAAAGGCTCACGGGTGCATATCAGAGCCTATACCACCTGGATGCTCAATTTCGATACCAGCTATGTATTTGAAAAGGACCTGCGCATCGCCGGCCTTACCGCTGCCGCTGCCGGCAGCAACTCAACAGAAATCAGTCTCCATTTTTTCCCGGAAGGCGGTGACATGATAGCAGGCATTGAAAATAATATTGCCTTCAAAGCCGATGATGCATATGGGGAGCCAGTCAAAGTTACCGGAGTATTGCATGATGCTTCGGGCAAAAACCTGCTGGAATTTTCTTCGGAACATAACGGCATGGGAAAATTCATCCTTACTCCGGACAAATCGGATGTATTCTATGCCACCTGGCAGGATAATAAAGGCACGGAGCACCGGACGGATCTGCCGCCGGTTAAATCCGCCGGCATTGTTTTGCGCGTGCTCATCGGAGGCCATAAACTGATCTTTTCTGTGGCCCGCCAGCCCGATAGTGAGATATATCCAAAACTGACCGTGATTGCGCACATGAATCAGCAAATGATTTATAAGGCCATCGTGAATCTGAAAGATAACTTTATGAGCGGGGGCAATATTCCTATCACCCAGCTTCCAACAGGTGTACTTCAGGTTACTGTATTTGATATGAATCAAACGCCACTGGCCGAGCGCGTGGTCTTTGTAAATAACGATAACTACCGGTTCGATCCTAAAATTACGATGACTTCAAAAGGCGTTCAGAAAAGGGGACGTAATGTTTTGGAGATCGTGGTTCCGGATTCCATGAACTGCAATATGTCCCTTGCAGTTACGGATGAAGAAGTGGACGGAAAAAAGAACGTTGATGATAATATCATTTCCCGACTCTTGCTTACGGGGGATATTCACGGGTATGTAAAGGATCCTTATTATTATTTTCAAAATAATTCTGATTCCCTGGCAGCGCAGCTGGACCTGGTGATGCTGACACATGGGTGGCGCCGGTTTCGCTGGGATCTGCTCACACGCGGGAAAACCCCGGTTATCAAATATCCAATCGAGGATTACCTTTCCTTAAACGCTGAAGTGCTGGGTGTTGATGTGACTCATATCGCGCCGGATGAAAATCTGAACGTAATTCTTCAGAACAAAGATTCAAGCATTAAAATGCTGAATGTTCCGCGGATTTCCAAAGGAAAATTTGGTGTTTCCGGAATGATTTTTTATGACACGGCAAAGGCCTATTATCAGTTTAACGTGAACCATAAACTGTCCAATGAAGCTGCCGTAGTTTTTAATACCGGCTTGTATAAAGGTCCGAGAAACCTGAAAACTCTTGCATTGACCCTTCCACCCTGGTCGCCTGAAGATTCCGCCCTGATGCGAAAAAACAAATTGGTGTTTGAGGAAGCGGCCAGACTCAGGAACGAGGAAAACCATAGAGTACAAACCCTGGCAGCAGTTACCGTAAAAGGGAGGATCCAGTCTGAAAACGAAAAGCTCGATGAAACTTATACCTCCGGTCTTTTCAGCGGAGGGGACGCTTCCACATTTAATCTCATGACGGATCCTGCTTCGGCTGGATATCAGGATATTTTAAGTTATCTCCAGGGGAAAGTGGCCGGCCTCCAGATCGTTGATGGAACTCCCCCTTCGCTTACCTGGAGGGGTTCGACGCCCTCACTGTATTTGAATGAAATGCAGATAGACGCCAATCAGCTTAAATCAATGTCCGTCCCGGATATTGCCATGGTAAAAGTATTCAGACCAGGCTCGGGCGTGGGATTCGGCGGTGGTGCCGGTGGTGTAATTGCCGTGTATACCAAGAAAGGAAGCGAAAAAACCCCGGATCCTTCCATCAAGGGATTAGATCAGGCCAGGATCATTGGATATTCTCCCGTCCGTCAGTTTTTTTCACCCGATTATCTTCGTAATCCAAATAATGAGATACAGGATGTTCGGACCACTTTATACTGGAACCCATATGTGCTTACGGAAAAAGGAAACACGAATCTGAGTTTTACTTTTTACAACAATGATGTTACACATAAACTTCGCATTGTTCTGGAAGGTTTTAATGCAGATGGAAAGCTTATCCGCGTAGAAAAGATTATTGAATGAAGAGTTGATGGATTATGAGTTATGAATGATGAATTATGGACATCAACCCATAACCCATAACTCATAACCCACGACCCCATCAACCATCAACCATCAACGAAGAGAAAATGAATGGTATTAATTCTTAGGAAACCCCGCATCTGCCTTAACTTCTTCCAATTGCAGCGTATGTCTCCGGCTATGAGCTGTTATCAGGAGGAGGAGCTGATAATCATCGATTGTACCCAGGAGGGGATGCGAAAAAAAATGATTCCGGAGATCATCATTCGTGGTTTTGACATATTCGATATTCTTATTACGCTGTTCAAGGAAAGCGGCCAGCGCATCCCCGGTTGATTTAAATCTTCCGGTTGGCTTTAGCATTTCCGGTGCCTGTGCTTTATGGGACCTGTCCGTTAACGCTTTGATCAACTGTTCGTCACTTACCTTTATCGAATCTCTTTTTCCTGGCTCCGCCTCTTTTTTTAGACTCATTTGCACAGCCTGAAAAAGAAAAGATTCTGAAATGGCTATATGCTCAACGCAGTCAGCTATGCTCCATCTATCCGGGGCAGTCCGGAACTGTAGCTGATTTTGGGAGAGCCCCTCCAGATCTTTAATCAGACCATCTCTCGTTTCTTCCATGTATTTTACGGCAAAAGCACGTTCTTCCTGTGTAAGTGTGTTTCCAGAATGGAATTGCGATTTACCAGATCTTGTAAATCCGAATATGGCCAAAACTGCCACGATGAGCATAGTCTTTTTCATAATTGTCGTTTTGTGAAAGTTAATGGAGTTTCTGTAAAAAAAATGAAAAGGACTTAATTTCAACGGATGAAAATCTCAGATATCACAAGGGTCCTCGAAGACCTGGCGCCATTGCCATATCAGGAGGCTTACGACAATTGCGGGCTGCTCCTGGGAACCGAAGAGGACGAATGCCGGGCGGCCATGGTCAGCCTGGATGCCACAGAACCAGTTGTGGAGGAAGCCGCCAAAAAAGGCTGTAATCTGCTGATCACCCACCACCCCCTGATTTTTAAGGGATTAAAACAAATCAGCCGCCATACCGGAACAGGCAGGGCCATAATTGCGGCTATTAAGCGTGAAATTGCCGTTTATGCCATCCATACCAACCTGGATAATGTTTTGCCGGGGGTTAATGCGGCCATTGCTGCCAAATTGGGGTTGGAAGACAGGCAATTCCTGCAACCAAAAACTGAATCCGCAAGAGAAGGACAGGCAGGCGCAGGTTCTGGCCTGATTGGCGAACTCAGACAGCCGCTCAATGAAAACCAATTCCTCTCCCTGCTTCAACAGCAGTTCCGGGTTCCGGTCATTCGCCACAGCCCCTTGACCGGAAGGATGGTAAAACGGGTCGCCGTTTGTGGAGGTGCAGGTAGCTTTTTGATTACCAACGCCTTAGCCTTAAAAGCTGATTTTTTCATTACGGCGGACATCAGGTACCATGAATTCTTCGAAGCGGAAGGGAGATTGGTTCTGGCAGACATTGGCCACTATGAAAGTGAGCAATTTACCATGGATCTGATCTGTGACGCAATACACGAAAAATTTCCTAACTTTGCCGTCCTTAAAGCGGGAACCGCAACAAATCCCGTCAATTATTATTTATAAACTATGCCCAACGTCAAAGAATTTTCTGTCGAAGAAAAATTAGCTTCCCTTATCGCCCTTCAAAAGATAGAATCCAAATTAGACGAATATAAAGTGTTGAAAGGGGAACTTCCGATGGAAGTAAGTGACCTGGAAGATGAAATCCAGGGTCTGAATGCACGTCAGACGCGAATTGAAGAAGAAATTAACGGTATCCAGGAATTCATTACCCAGAAAAAACTGGCTATGAAGGAGTCGGAAGAACTGATTAAAAAATACGAAAAGCAAAGCGAAAACGTAAAGAACAGCCGGGAATTCGAAGCTATTAATAAGGAAATTGAAATGCAGCA
>PLEB01000259.1 GCA_003136915.1 Chitinophagaceae bacterium | reverse complement strand
AAAAGGTTACTGGCAGCAGCGGTTCTTCCCTTAGTTCAGATGATATAGTAAGCGGGTTGAAACAGGCGCTGACCCTGGGTGCCCAGAAAAGCGCTGATAAGCTTTCGGCCGCAGACGGTTTTTTCAAGGATGCCGTGGTGAAGATCTTATTGCCTCCCCAGGCGCAGAATGCGGAAAAAACACTCCGCAACCTGGGGATGGGTCAACTCGTGGATAACGCCATACTGAGTATGAACAGGGCGGCTGAGGATGCTTCCAAATCAGCAGCACCTATTTTCGTCAACGCGATCAAAGGAATGAGTGTTCAGGATGGCCTGGGCATATTGCGCGGAGCCGATACGGCTGCAACCGGTTATCTCAGAAAAAGCACCTCTCCGCAATTGCCGAATGCTTTTCACCCCGTGATTGATTCTTCCTTGCAAAAAACAGGAGCGACTAAATACTGGAAAGATGTTTTTGAGACTTATAACAAGCTGCCCACGACATTCAAAAAAGTAAATCCTGATCTCTCCGCTTACGTAACGCAAAAAGCAATGGACGGCATTTTCTATTATGTGGCACAGGAAGAAAAACAGATCAGGAAGGATCCGGCTGCACAGGTAACAGATCTTCTGAAAAAAGTATTCGGCGGCAATTGATAAGGATTCAGAATTTTGCAGTCCGGAAAAGAATCCCGGTGACCAGACACATAGCACCGGCGACCCACCACAATATACTAAAGCCATAATGGCCGGCGATCCATGATCCGCCGGTTGGGCCGGCCACCTGNNGGCATAGAAAGCATTTCACCGAATGTGACAAGAACCACCGAAAGCACGGCCGTCATCGGATGTGCGGGCAGAAGGTTGAAAATGATAAAAGAAAGGCCCGTCAGCAGAACACCGTTGGAAATAAAGTGCATGATCTTCTTTTTTGCTTCCAGCCTGAAGATCACAACCATTTCCACAATCACAATGATTAGTCCGTTCATGCCCATGAGCAAACCAATATAAAACTCAGACAGGCGCAGGTGGTTTTTGTAGTAGACAGGCAAAGTGGAGTACCACTGAAAAAAAACCATGGCATAGAGTATAGTAAAACCAATAAAGAGAAGATAGGGCTGGTCATGAAACGGTGATCGGGCCGCTTTAACAGCCGGTTCTGTTTTATGGGCGGCCTCAGGGTCCGGAGCGGGCTTTAGCAGATAGTAAAGGAGAACGGCAGCAACGATATTGGTCAGTCCGTCGATCCAGAATAGTAAGTGATAATTGAAGGAAGCAATAATTCCTCCGATTGATCCTCCGATAGCCCAACCCAGGTTGATGGCCAGCCGGTTAAGCGAGAATGACCTGGTCCTGTTTTCTTCCTTGCTGTAATGCGCAATGGCGGTGTTGTTTGCGGGACGGAAAGCATCGTTCACCAGGCTAAGGATAAAAGTGAAAATGCAGATGAGCGGATAACTTTTCATCAAACCCAAGAGGATAAAAAGCAGGCCGCCGCCGGAGAGGGTTATCAATTGAACCTGATGAAAACCCCACTTATCTGTCAGTCTGCCGCCCAGGAATCCTCCGCACATGGCACCTGCTCCGAATAGGCCTACGACGATACCGGCCTGAAAAAGAGAAAAGCCCTTGGCAGTGAGGTAAATGGTCATAAAGGGAAGAACCATGGTGCCGCTCCGGTTCACCAGCATCACGGCAGAAAGGAGCCAGGTGGATTGTGACAAGCCACTGTAGGCATCTTTGTATAAGGAAAGCGTTGTGCTGAAAGGATTTACCGTTTTCATCCCGCAAAATCCGTTCGTGTATGAAAATCCGGTAAGAATTCAAATATTCTATAAATTGCCACGACGCAAAAATAAGGAGCCTAAAAATGATTTATGATGAAATGTATTCAGGGAATTAATACTACACTGTTCCTGCTGGTCATGTGTGGGTTGTCCCTGAATGTGTCTGCACAGGAAAAAGATCAAAAATATGGAACCCAGGGCTGGCAGTTGGAAGATTTCCGGGTAGACACTGTGTTTGGCGCCGGCGTAACCAGGGCCTATAATGAATTATTAAAGGGCAAAAAAAGCCATACCGTAATCGTAGCTGTAATAGACGTGGGTGTCGATACGGCGCATGAGGATTTAGTAGGCCATATCTGGACCAATACAAAGGAAATCCCGGGAAATGGAATTGACGATGATCACAATGGTTATGTGGATGATGTTCATGGATGGAATTTCCTGGGCGGAAAGGATGGAAGAAATATTACCGTGGAGAGCTATGAATCCTATCGCGAATATTACCGGCTCCGGAAGATCTATTCCTCAGCAGATAGTGCCTTGCATTCCGGTGATCCTGAATACGCGTACTGGCAAAAAGTGAAAAAGCATTTTCTGGAAGATTCCCTCATGCAGGCCCAAACAGTTACCATGGTCGCACAGATGATACCGCAGTTAAAGACGACGGATAGTTTGCTGCAAGTGGCCCTCCATAAAACTTCGGTTTATTCCCGGGACCTGGAAGAATTACAAACATCGGATTCGGCGACAGCGAAAGCAAAGAAAGCCGGATTGTATTATTTCAGAAGTTTTTGGATTTCAAAAGATATGTCGCTTGAAAAATACATGGTGGAAGTAAATGAATATTTGGCTGGCGAACAGGCTAAGCTGAAAGCTTTTTCCGATGATCCAAATGCAGTGCGCAAAGAAATAGCGGGCGATGATTATAATAATATGAATGACCTCAACTATGGCAACAATAATGTTGCTGCGGGCACCATGATGCATGGCACTCATGTGTCCGGAATCATTGCGGCGTCCCGGCACAATGGTAAGGGAATGGACGGTATAGCTGATAATGTTTTGATCATGCCGATACGTGCAGTTCCCGATGGTGATGAGCGGGACAAGGACGTGGCCCTCGCTATCCGCTATGCGGTAGACAACGGGGCCCAGATCATAAATATGAGCTTTAGCAAACCACTTTCTCCTGGCAAAAAATGGGTGGACGAAGCCGTGAAATATGCAGAAGATCACGATGTATTGCTTGTGCATGCTGCGGGAAACGAAGGGAAGGATATAGATACGGTGCCGGATTATCCAAATCCGTATTTCGAAGGGCTGAGCGGGAAGTCGTCCACATTTCTGACGGTAGGGGCTAATTCATGGGGGCCTGACAGCCTGGTGGTTGCCAAATTTTCAAACTATGGGCAAAAGGGTGTGGATCTTTTTGCGCCCGGTGTGCGGATCTATTCAACGGTTCCGGGAAATCAATATGAAGAATACAGTGGAACAAGCATGGCCTCTCCGGTTGCAGCCGGGGTTGCCGCCCTTTTACTCGAATATTATCCGAAACTAAGCGCGCGTCAGCTAGAGTATGTTCTAATACACTCCGCAATGAAACTCCCGGATTCCAGGGTAAAGCTTGCCCAAACCGGCAAAATAGTTGATTTTAATAGCTTGTCCGTCAGCGGCGGTATCATAAATGCCTATAACGCCTTTAAACTGGCATCCACCATGAAGGGGAAAAGAGGGAAGACACTCAGGATGAAGGTCGTACATAGAAACATGGACTGACGATATTGGATGTGCAAACAATTTTTTGTACATTAATACCGTTAATGTTTAACAGTTCCAAACCTCTGAAAACCTAAATCTGAACTTCCTATGCAACAACCCTACATCGACAATCAGCAGGATCGCCTTGCCGAGATTTTCCGACAAATGGACAACCAGGTAACCCAGGAAAGTAAAGTAGCTTATCTCAAAATTCAAAGCTGGCAATTTGCTGTACGCACTCCGGAGATTGGGGCAACCTATCTGAGGGAAGCGGCTTCTATGATCACCCAGTCCCTTCTTTCCTTTGTCCCGAATACATTTGTATTAAGCGAAGAAGGTTATTACCTGAATCCGATCGAGAATTAAGCAATTTCCAATCTGCTCTCAGGAGAAACTGATGCATTCCTTCAGTTCCCTTTCCGTATAAGCCATGTGGTATTGTTTCAATACATCATCCGGCACACCGTTCCATTGGTTTGGAACATTACCGATATAGCCAATATCTTTTACACCCATTTCTGAGGTATAGAATCCGGTCCCGACCAGGTTGCGGATCAGGGTAAAGAATGCAACTCCCTGTGTCATTTCCGGTTTTGCTTTATTTGGCCACGCGATCAGATCTACCATTTCCATTTGTTGCTTTTGACCGCAGTCCTTAAAAGGTTTTCCGTAACGGTTAAGACATTGCACATCCAGCCAGCGCAGTCCTCCCCGCATCGGCGTTTGATGTTCCGGCATATCCTTGACTATGAATTCTATGAAATCCGGAACTTTTGCGTCGGATGCGCTCCCGCTCACCTCATCACGGGGAATGATAATATCTCCCAGGATAGTGATCGTGGCCATTTCTTCGGGCGTAAAAAAGTTTTCGGCCTGCAATTGTTTTTCGTATTTCTTTTCTTCCGGCATCCGGTTAAGCGTGGTTCCCGTCAGATCTTTCGCTTCCTCCGGATTTGCTACCGGCTTCTTTTCAGCGGATGTGCATGCTTCTGCGAGAACGCTGGTAGAAATCCCGCCGATGATGAGGGTCTTTATCGATTTACGTCTGTCCATGACCGTTATTTTAAATATTATGCTTTTTCAATTCATCCACGATATATTCTGAAGTTCTCATAGAGAGTGCGAGGATGGTCCACGTAATATTCTTATCTGCCTGTGAAACAAAAGGGCCTCCGTCCACGCAAAATAAATTCTTGCATTCATGCGCCTGGCTGAATTTATTCAGCGGGGAATGCCTGGGATCGTTGCCCATGCGTACCGTACCCGCTTCATGAATGATGTTTCCGGGTGCGTGAAGGCCATAGTTATTATGGGGTCCGTCGTCCCCTCCCCAGATTATCACCGCGCCCATGGCATGCAATATTTCAGCGAAAGTCTCTTTCATGTGCTTGGCCTGCTTGAATTCGTATTCCGTATAAGAAGTGTTGAAGCGCAGCACGGGGATACCGTATTTATCAACAACGGAGGGATCGATTTCACAGTAGCTGTCTTCGCGCGCGATCGCTTCGCCGCGGCCTGCCATGCCAACATGCGCTCCGAAAAAATAGCGGTAATCTTCCTTTAACGATGCGCCATAACCTCCCGCTTCCTTTTGTTTGCCTTTTATTTTATATGCTCCGTTGAGGGTCTCAATGTCCCAGTTAAAGCCGTATAAAGGCTGACCGAACCCACCACCATATTCGATGTGGTAACCCCTCGGAAAATCGAGTTTTTTATTGTCGAGCCACCAGGGCGTATAAATATGCATGCCGCCGACACCATCTTCATTATACCGCTTCCTGTCGAATAATTCGGGAATGATACCGCCCATGTCGGCACCCGTTGAATCATGCAAATATTTTCCAACCACATTGCTGCCGTTTGCGAGTCCGTTCGGGAAGCGTGGTGACTTAGAGTTCAACATTAGCCGTGCACTTTCACATGCGCTTGCAGCGAGAAGTATCGTACGACCGCTAACCTGGTACTCCTGAAGGTCCTGTTTATTCACATAAGAAACACCGGTTGCCAGACCTTCTCTGTCTGTAAGTACTTCCCGGGCCATAGCATTCGTGACCAGGTCAACATTTCCGGTTCTTAATGCCGGGATTACGAGGCAGGAAGAAGAAGAAAAATCGGCATACACCTTACAGCTTCTGCCGCACTGGGCGCAAAAAAAACAACTGCCGCGGTCCTTATTTATCTGTTTGGTCAAAATGGAGAGTCTTGCAGGGATAACCGGAATTCCGATACTGGTTCCGGCTCTTTTTATAAACAATTCATGCAGGCGGGGTTTTGGAGGAGGAATAAAAAAACCATCCGGATCGTTAGGCAAACCTTCGTTGGTTCCGAATACGCCCAATAGTTTGTCAATCCTGTCGTAATATGGTTTTATGTCTTCATATCCGATTGGCCAGTCTTCACCTAAACCATCAATACTTTTTCTTTTAAAATCCTTTGGACCGAACCTCAGAGAAATCCTGCCCCAATGATTTGTGCGCCCGCCAACCATGCGTGCACGCCACCATTCCCATTCCGTATTGTTCTTATGCGTGTATGGTTCACCGTCAATTTCCCAACCCCAGTAACAACCATCAAAATCTCCGAACGGGCGGAATTTTGTTCCTGCGCCCCGACGCGGGGATTCCCAGGGATTCTTTAATTGGTTGGAATCTGTTTTGGGATCAAACATTGGACCTGCTTCTATGAGGCAGATTTTTAATCCGGCATTTGCCAGTACATAAGCGGCCATTCCGCCACCGGCCCCAGATCCGACGATCACTGCGTCATATTTCTTTGGCGTCTTCCTGATTTGAATATCTCCCATGGAATTGTTTATAAGAAAGAAACAGACTGAAATGAAAGTTTAAATTTAATTGATAAATGATTAGGGGAAATTTTTTTTGTTCCAGCGGCATGCTTATTGAATTCCATGCTGGTATGAAAAAGAAATTTACACATATCGTATCATTTATTTTTGCCCTGGCTTTGCTTTTAACTGTTTCTTCATCCCGGGCCCAGGGATCCGTAAGCTTCCAGGTTTTTTACGACCAGCTTTCGCCTTATGGATCATGGGTGAATTATAATCAATACGGATATGTGTGGGTACCTACTTCCGTCAGCACGGGATTTCGTCCCTATGGAAGCGCGGGACACTGGGTGTTTACGCCGGATGGATGGACCTGGATTTCTGATTATGACTGGGGTTGGGCTCCGTTCCACTATGGTAATTGGCTTTATGATGACAGTTACGGCTGGATGTGGATTCCCGGGTATGACTGGGCACCTGCCTGGGTAACCTGGGGAGAATATGGCGGGGACTATTGCTGGGCGCCTATCGGGCCGAACATCGAAATTGGTGCGGCCTGGGGTTCCTATCGCCCGCCCGCACACTATTGGACCTTTGTTCCCCGGGGCTATATAACCCGGACCAACATAAATAATTATTTTGTTCATTACAATACGAATGTTACGGTTGTGAGGAATATTACCGTGATTCACAATGTCAATTCTGGTGGCGGGAGGGGCGCATATATGCGTGGGCCGGAGGCCAGCTCTGTGGAAAGATATACGCACACTTCCATTCGTCCTGTAGCTATCCACGAAGCCTCAGGACCCGGCAGAGGACAGCTGCAAAACGGACAAGTGAGTATTTACAGACCTGCGGTTAGCCGGGCGTCTTCAGCAAAGCCGGCACCTAGAACCGTAAGGTCGCTTCAGGCGATTAAACCGGCCAGCTTGCCCGGATACAACCGGCATATTCAACCGGCAGCCGGCAACGCTCCGAGACCAGCCGCGAGGACAACTCCGAATAACCCGCCCGTCAGGCATACTCCGGTTCCTGCTCCGAATGCAAGACCACAAACAGCATCCCCGCATCCAGCCAGGCCAACACCAAATCAGCCGGGGGCACCCACGCCAAGGGCACATACAGAAAGGCCGGCAAGGCAGCAGTCAAGATCTGTTCCGCAGCAGCAAAGATCTGTTCCACAGCAGCAA
>PLEB01000232.1 GCA_003136915.1 Chitinophagaceae bacterium | reverse complement strand
TCCGCTAACCCGTTCAGCTTGGCATTCATTCCCGCCTGGGCAACAGCAGGCTCAGAAATATCCAGGCCAAGCACAGATTTTGCGCCATAGTGTGCGGCATGAATTTCAAAACTACCCGTATAACAAAAGGCGCCTAACACTTCTGCGTCTTTTACAATGTGCTGAATGGCGCAACGATTTTCATGCTGGTCGAGGAAATATCCGGTTTTTTGCCCCTGATCCAGATCCACCTGAAATTTCAATCCGTTTTCCTGAATAAGGATCCGCGTATCAAAAGGCGCCGTTAAAAATCCTTTTTTCATTTCCAGCCCTTCCAGGATGCGCACCGGCACGTCATTCCTTTCATAGATCTTCCGGGTTTGAAAGATAGCGGTCAGTGCATTTACAATAGCGGGTTTCCACAGATCCATTCCCAGGGAAAGGGTTTGCACAACAAAATGGTCGTTGAATTTATCGATAACCAGGGCAGGCAATCCATCCGCTTCTCCAAAGACCAGACGACAATTTTCCGTATACCCGATCTTTTGCCGGAAAGCCCAGGCGGATGCAATGCGATTGAAGAAGAATTGATCGTTTATCTCTTCGTTTTGGTTGCGGGTCAGCAACCGAACCGTTATCTGCGACCCGGGATTGAAATATCCTTTTCCTACAAATTTTTTATCGGCTGTAAAAACGGTGACAATCTCTCCGGGTTTGAGTGTTTCTTCGGTCTCGGCAATCTCGTTTGCAAAAACCCAGGGGTGGCCGTTTTCTATCCTGCGACTGATCTTTTTGTTTAATATGACGGGAATCATGCCGCAAATGTAGCTGAATGAGTGGCCGGAAACGGATCGGGGCAAGGACAATTTGTCTCAAATCAGCAGTTGGCAGAATAATTGACAACCTTACCTTTGCCACAATTTCTACGCTATGCAAAAGAACCATGAAAAATTTACAGACCGGGAGAACATGAATGCCGCAAGTGAAAGAGAATCAGCAGTTGATATCAATACGGACGAGAATGTAGCGGGGACGAATAACCTGCCCAGTGAAACCCTGGAAACCGATGCGGAATTGATGAAACTGGAGGCGGAACTACAGGAGCAAAAGGACAAATACCTTCGTTTATTTGCTGAATTTGACAATTATAAGCGCCGCAGTTCACGGGAAAGGATGGAATTGATCCAGACAGCGGGAAAGGAAGTGGTCACGTCCTTACTGGATGTGCTGGATGATTGCGACAGGGCCGAAAAACAGCTTGAGCAAAGTCGCGATATTGACGAAATCAGGGGAGGCATTTTATTGGTATTTAATAAATTAAGAGCTGTCCTTCAAAGTAAGGGGCTTCGGACAATGGAAAGTGTCCACACCGAATTTGATACCAATAAGCATGAGGCCATCAGTGAAATCCCTGCGCCAACGCCGGACCTGAAGGGCAAAGTGATAGATGAAGTGACCCCGGGCTATTATTTAAACGATAAAATCATCCGCTTCGCGAAAGTTATTGTCGGAAAATAAACTGAATGAAAAGGGATTATTACGAGATACTGGAAGTTTCCAAGACGGCCTCTGCCGACGAGATCAAAAAGTCTTACCGAAAGGTGGCAATGAAGTTTCATCCCGACCGCAATCCGGGAGATAAAGCTGCCGAAGAAAAATTCAAGGAAGCAGCAGAAGCCTACGAGGTCTTGAGTGACAGCGATAAACGCGCAAAATATGACCGGTATGGACATGCCGGTGTATCCAATGGTCACGGCGGTTTCGGAGGCGGAGGAATGAACATGGAAGATATTTTCAGCCAGTTCGGGGATGTTTTCGGTGATGATATTTTCGGAAGTTTTTTCGGAGGCAGGCGCGGCGGGGGACAATCCAGAACACAGGGTGTTCGCGGAAGTAATCTGCGAATTAAAATAAGGCTTACCTACGAAGAAATCGCCAAAGGGGCTAATAAGAATATAAAAGTTAAAAAGCATGTCCTCTGCAGCACCTGTCATGGTAGCGGAGCAAGAGATAAAGGAAGTGTGCAGACCTGCACTACCTGCGGCGGTAGCGGACAGGTTCGCCGCGTAAGCAATACTTTTCTCGGGCAGATGCAAACCGTAACTACCTGCCCGGCTTGTAACGGAGAGGGGACTGTTATCACGGCTAAGTGCGCCACCTGTAAAGGAGAGGGCAGGGTATACGGGGAAGAAGTGGTTAATATTGATATCCCGGCAGGCGTTCAGGAAGGAATGCAATTGAGCCTGTCCGGGAAAGGCAATGCCGGCGAAAGGGGCGGCCATCCGGGTGACCTGATCATATTGATTGAAGAAGAAGCGCATCCCGAACTGCATCGTGACGGTCTGAATGTTGCTTTTGAGCTTTATATATCTTTTACCGATGCTGTTTTTGGCATTCAGGTAGAAGTGCCAACTATAGACGGGAAGGCTAAGATCCGCATTCCACCCGGCACCCAGAGCGGAAAAATCTTCCGCCTCAAAGGGAAAGGATTTCCGTCAGTAAATTCCTATGAAAAAGGCGACCAGCTGATTCATGTAAATGTATGGACGCCACAACAGGTATCCCAGGAAGAAAAAATCAGCCTGGAGAAACTGAGCACTTCACCCAATTTTCAGCCCAAGCCCGACAAGAATGAAAAAGGCTTTTTCGACAAAGTGAAAGAGATGTTTAGCTAGAACCGCGGACAAAGCGTTTTGTTCTTTGCTGAATTCTCCCTGTCGAGGAATCCGATATAGGAAATGGATAATTCAAATCCTCCATAACCTTCGCTCACCGTATTCAGGGAAGAAATATTTACATCATAACTAATGGCAATGGACATGGGAAGCATTTCCAGTTTGATGACAGGAATGAATGCATCCTTCCATCGCACGAATGCGCCTACGCCCAGCACATATTTCGGATCATCCGTAAAGTCGCCGAGCTTATATCCATAAATAACTCCGCCGACTGTTTCTTTCGCAGCCCCCTGGCTGGAATAGTCAGCCTGAACCGTGAATTCCGATCTTTCATCAATGTAAAATTTAGCTCCCCCGGAAACTACATATTTCGGATCCAGTTCTACTGCTGCATCCTGATAAAATGAATTGCGCGGGCGGTTAAGGTGATGATAGGCAAGTCCAAAAAACATACTGTGCTGCTGATTTTCTCCGAAGCTGCTGTTGAAGCTCATCCCCACGCTTCCATCCCAGTAATGTACATCGGGCTGTGTAAACGTTTCTCCATCCGGCAGGGATGGATTGTAAGCGCTTCCGTCATACTGATTGTTGGTCGTGATTTTTGACCGGTCAATCCTTTTTTCTGCATAACCACCCATAAATCCGAGAGATAGATACATGGTCCTTGTGTCCGAAAGTGATTTATGGTAGTTCAGCGCGGGGAATACCTCATTGGATACGAGTCCTGCGCTGCCTGCCTGATCATATAATACTTCCATGCCCACCGTTAAATAATCATTGGATCGACCGACGGGCATTTTATATTCCCCGTTGAATGATCCGGTCTTGTATGCATTGGTAAAGCTGTTCCATTGGTCGCGGTAAACACCCTGGATCCGGTAGTCGCCGGTAAAGATCCCGGCGAGGGCAGGATTGCGCAGCAGCGGCGCTTCAAAGAATTGGGAGAAGTGAAGGTCCTGTGAATACACAGGCACCAGGCTGCCGGCAAAAAGTGCCAGAGTTATAATTAATTTTCGTACGGGGTTCCGGTTTCTCATTTCTTAAGGTTTCTATCTGATCAGGGTAACATTTCCATGATAAGGTATCAGGGTTGCATTATCGCAAAGAATTTGAACAGTATAAATATATACGTCAGACGGTGCCGGTTTGCCATTGAAGGTCCCATCCCATCCGCTCGCATCATCATTGGCAGCAAAATTTGACTTTTCGAATACCACCTGGCCCCAGCGATTATAGATCGTAATGGACGGAATCACGTTCAATCCCTTTCCTCTTACTACAAACCGGTCGTTCACTCCATCTCCATTAGGTGAGAAAGTATTTGGAATGAAAAAGTTGTTGCCATTGCATATTACGGTAATCTTGATGCTGTCCGCGACAGCGCATCCGCCGTTGTTAATTGCGTTCAGCACATATTCGGTGGTTTTGATAGGCGCTGCAAGCGGTGCCAAACAATTTGTGCAACTCAGGTTGGTTGGTGGCAGCCAGTTGAGAGAAACAATGTCAGGAGAACCGGTCCCATTGATCTGGTAAGCAGATCCTACCGGTATCGTAACATTCGGCGCCAGGCTAAGCGTCGGGTAATT
>PLEB01000048.1:5505-6745 GCA_003136915.1 Chitinophagaceae bacterium | reverse complement strand
ACATATAGATTATCTTATGTTTTTTATAAAATGAATCACATCTCCAACCTTCCTTAATCTCTCCGCTTCTTCATCTTTAATGGTGATACCAAATTTTTTTTCCAGTTCCATTTGAAGTTCAATCATGTCGAGCGAATCAATCCCCAGGTCGTCCTGGAAATTTGCAGATTCAATCAATTGACTTTCATTCAGTCCAAGTTTATACTTGATGATATCCTTTACGATAAAAGAAATATCATCATCTTGTGCTTCAGCCTTATTCTGGATGGTCTTATTCGGGCTGGTATTATTAAGCGTGGTGGTATTCATATACTGATGTTTAAAAACGGACAAGAAAAGCCAGAATGATTCTCGTTTCCGATTTGACCATGTCTGGTTGCCATCCACCCCAGCTGCTCAGCGGCGGAGCAACAGATGCGCCACTGGAGGTATAGGTATAATCTCCCGTATTCGCATAACCGGTAGGAGAGGTAACACCACCCGGGCCCGCGAAGTATCCTTTTAGTGCAGGGGTTCCCGGAGCAGCGCCTATATCTTGAATCGCACGATGTACGAATTCCAGTTTCAGGGTTATGTTCTGGCTGGGCAAGTAATCAAACGTGGTGGAGCAATCCCAGGCATCAAAAGTGGATCCGGGCCCGGTCTGGTGCTGATAGAGCGTATCCGCATAACCAGTGGGCGCCAGTACTAGATATTGACCAGGATTATGCATATAGCCGCCGCCGATTGTCCATGCGAAATGATTTCCCAGCCACAGCCTGTTATAGATCATGCCACTGATAAAATTCTGCGAAGGTTTTCCCTGTTGGTCAGGTGTGGATTTAGTTCCGAAAGGTGCTACGCCATCGCCGTTTTCAAATCCGAAATCGCCCGTAATGCTAAAAGCAGCTTTTGTAACGAAATGGCCCAACGGACGATTAAAATACCGGAGCTCGTAACTATCATCACTATGGAAACGGTACCGGCCTGGTGCTCCCTGGTCGTCTTTTCCATAATAGTTATTAAAGACAAAGGCTGTTTTCTCAACTGGCCTGTAATAGATGGAAACGCCAAGACCCGGAGAGTGATTGAACATGCCATAGCTCTGCCAACCGTTCACGAACCAGAACTCAATTTTCATTTTATCCGTCGGGAAAGTTTGTAAGCGTACGCCATTGAAGAACCAGGGCGTATTATCGGAGGTATATGATGGCTGATAGCCCCAGTTCTCAAAATTATTATAGGAAAACAATCCTATATA
>PLEB01000048.1:0-5434 GCA_003136915.1 Chitinophagaceae bacterium | reverse complement strand
TTGTCAATCGGGTGATTGAAAGAATGGGTATAATTGAAATCAAAGGTTACATCGCCCGTAAAGTATTTGGAATCAAATGCAGGAGGGCTTGTTTTCCGGCTCGTTCCGTTGAGCCAGGAAAAATCACCAAACGCAAAAGGCTGACTGGCCGGAGTATCCGCTGCAGTGGCAAGGCTGGTATCTTTCATCTTTGTAACCGAATCGGCAGCCTGGCTATACGTTTTACATACAAAGCCAACGAGCAGACAAGCTATAATGATTATATATCTGATATTCTTTCTCATAAAAATGTTTGTAGTATTTAAGTAAAGGTTATTGTCATTCCTCTATGGCAGTAGCTCTCCAATCAGTAGATTACTGGTGATAATTAGACGGCAATCGTAGTAGTTGAAATCATTGCGCAATAACGCGTGTACATGGGCCAAAAATGTACCAGAGAGTTTTTTGATCCTTTGAGAAGGCCTGAAAGCCAATGCCAGCGTTGGTTTTAGCAATCCTTATGAGTAAAAATTAAAAATTAAAAAGTAAAAAGGATACTATCGTTTTGAAAATTTTTTTCCTGTTTGGTAATAAAAAATTATTCTCTCCGAATAAATTCTGTGCAAAAATTTATTGCGCCTAATTACGACGCAGTTTCTTATCAAAATGGAAATATTTTTTTAAAATGACATGATTCGGGAGAGGATTAAAAAGGTTAAGGAATCTAATCAGGCCGCCAAGACCCGCGATGGGCCTTGATTTCTGATGGAGGCAAGATTTATCTACGGGGGTGGCGCAGGTTTTGTAGCTGATATGATGAGAATATAAATTGGTTTAGAAAATAATTGCCATTCGTTAATGACCAGTTAACGGCAATCAAGTTTTTAATACCATTTGCTAGTTAGATTTGGCCAGCTGTTTCTACAGGTGGCCAAAATTTTTATACATAGAAGTCTCACACAAAATATGGTCTAACTACATTCAGTTTGCATTTAAAATAAATTTTAGGCAAAGTATTGCGCAAGTGAATGCTTGCGCTTATATTTGCAAGCACATACTTGCATAATATGAAAGCCAGACGTGATGTATATCAGGCCATAGCCGACCCTACCCGCAGAGCAATCATCAGGATGATTGCCGCTCAACCCCATAATGTAAACTCCATTGCTGAAAAGTTTGATGTCAGCCGCCAGGCTATTTCGCTTCAAGTGAAGATTTTGACCGATTGCGGCCTGATCATCATTAAACAGCGCGGCAGGGACAGGTTTTGCGAGGCACAATTGGATCAGCTAAGCGAGGTATCTGCATGGGTGGGCCAGTACCGGCGCCATTGGGAAACCAAATTGGACGATTTGGAAGCATATTTAAAAAAACTCAAAAAAGAAAAATATGGCAAACAATAAGGGTAGTACGGCGGACCGGGAAATTATCATATCAAGGAAACTGAATGCTCCGGTTGAATTGGTATGGGAAGTCTGGACCAAGCCGGAACACATCGCTAACTGGTGGGGTCCCGATGGATTTACAAATACCATAACGGTGATGAATGTAATCCCTGGTGGTGCATGGGACCTGGTTATGCACGGTCCTGACGGAACGGACTATNNTCGGGAAACTCAATGTGTACCTGGCAGGATTAAATGCTAAAAGCGTGAAATAGGTTTATGACCATCAATGGTTTTTCTCTTAAATAATTTTGTATGAAACAGATCATAACGCTGATATTCTTAATAGCTGCATGGATGAATACAGCAACAGCTCAAAACGGAAAATACGCTACCGTCAACGGTTTGCATATGTATTACGAGATACATGGCACCGGTAATCCTTTGGTATTGATACACGGTGCAGCTTCCACAATCCAAACCAGCTTTGGCAGGATATTACCCGCACTTGCAAAGACGCATAAAATAATTGCTGTGGAATTGCAGGCACATGGACATAGCGATAACCGCGATGGCAGGCAGATTTCTTTTGAACAGGATGCCGATGATGTGGCAGCATTGTTAAAGCAATTGCATATTGATCATGCCGACATATTTGGATTTAGCAATGGTGGCACTACTGCGCTGCAAATTGCTATTCGTCATCCTGAATTAGTGAATAAACTGATCATTGCCTCATCCATGTATAAAAGGGCAGGGGTGGCGCCTCAATTCTGGCAGGGAATAAACAATGGAAGTTTCAAAGACCTGCCTGATGAATACAAGCAGGCGTTTTTAGCCATCAATCCCAGCCAGGATGCGCTGCATATCATGTTCGACCAATGCGTGCACAGGATGCAGCATTTTACCGACATACCCGATGATTCCATCAGTGCTATCCAAAAACCCACTCTTATAATCGTTGGCGATAAAGATGTGCCCTTGCCGGAACATGCCGTTGAAATGTACCGCCGTATGCCACATGCCAGCCTGGCCATATTTCCCGGCGGACACGGAACCTATATGGGAGAGCTCACTACGTTAAAAGCTGCACATAATCCGCCGGTGGCTCTGCCTGTGATAGAAGATTTTTTGAATGCGCCTGATAATAAATAATTTATTCTTAATTTGCATGGGTATTGCATTTCTTATATGCGTAGAACGGCTACCAAATTCATTGCCTTTCTTTTCCTCCTGATTTTTATTGAGAAAGCAGGATTGCGCTTATTTATCCATGATGCCTTACATACGAGCTCAGCAACTTCCGCCAAATCAGAGAACGCAGGGGATGTTACGGTTTCAAAACTAGGTTGTGATTGTATTGATGACTTCTTTTTACCACTTACTGCAACTGAAGTCTTTTCTGTAGAACTTCCTGTTACTTCTTACATTGAAACTTACCCTGTTTATTACAAAGGGTTTATTCCTCCATTTTCTATACGCGCCGGGCAGTTAAGAGGCCCTCCTTCAGCCTGAGACTACAGGTTTTTGTTTTACCCAATCAAGAGTGGGGTGCTTTAGCGTACAGTCAATCTGTATTGTATAACGCTGGGCTCAGTTGATATCCCTGTAGTACTCAATGCTTATTGTTTCCATTACTTATTATTTAAGGCTGTTCAACTTAAAGCGTATTAAATGAAAATTTATATATCATTTGCGCGCAAGGTCCTTTCGGGCCTCGTCGCATCAGTAATCTTATTTACAGGAGGGTGTAACAAAAAGGAATCAACCATTACGCCTGCGCCGCCCAGCAATGAATTTCTTACAACGGTGGAATTAAGCTTGCACAACACAGCAGATCCAACCGATACGTTGCTGGCGATCTGGAGGCAGCTGGACCCTACCGGTTCTGCTCCCCCGGATACCAGCAAAGCAATTTTGAACCTTAAGGCAAACAGTACCTATTCGGCGCAGGTCGTCATTCTTGACGAGACCCAATCTCCTGCTGCGGTTGTAAGCGATGAAATTAAAGTGCGGGAGAATTATCACCTTTTCTTTTTTCAACCGACTCCTATTTCTGCCAGCAACCTTATCATCAGTAATACTTCAACTGATATTCCGGTGTCTGACGGAACCGTTACAAGTGCAACGGGCCCTTACCTGAATCTGACAGTCAGCAGAACGGACCTCGATGCTAACAGTCCCCCTTTGCAGATCGGGTTGACGGATAATTTTGTTACCGGCGCTGCCAGTAATGGTTGGCTTAGGGTGGTCTTGCGTCATCAGCCGAACGTCAAGAACGGGACGTATGATCCGGGATCATCGGACTTGGATGTGAACTATAAGGTAAATATTAATTAATCTTCTTTCCGGAGATTCTCAATAAAAACTTTCAAATTATGAGACGGATTAAAGTATTGCTGGTGATGCTGCTATCATGCGCTTCATTTGCGGGGCTTGCCCAAAACGGAACTGCATTTGTCGGAATAAACGGCGGCATTTCATTGCCGATGGGCAATTGGAGCAAGTCAAACTATATAGTAAATACGCAAGGATATTCAAATGATCCATCAGGCTTTGCGAATAAGGCCGGCATCGGATCCCTGGATGGGGCCTATTTTTTTTCGAGATATATCGGAGTGGGCGCACTGGTCAGCTACGCTTCATATAATATAAAGAACCTTGATGTATTATCGGGCGGTTACCGGGAATCTTTCGATGTTGACCAGGTGACGACAACGGCAAGCAGTTATATAATGCTGAACGTTCTCGCCGGGTTATATTTCAATTTCCCGGTGATCACGAAATGGTCAGTGACGGCAAGGGCATTGGCGGGGGTAACCGATGCTTCGACACCGCAAATAACTGTGGATGTTGAAGACGGAGGCGTTGATGATGGAACATTTGAGCAGAAGCAATCCAATAAAACAGCCTTCGCTCTGAATGGAGGCATCGGGATCCGGTATAAGGTCTTAAAATGTTTTGCCATTAACCTCCGCGGAGATTATTTCTATTCCAAACCTGACTTTAGGATTGAGAATACCGAGCGCCACAACAGTGCAGGCAGACTGGTGAATGAATACAACCAGCCGCTGAGCGGAATCAATGTTTCATTCGGAGTGGCTTATTGCTTTGGCTGTAAATAAATCAGCTTCATCTACCGGCCCCGCCCATGCGGGACGGCCTTTATTGATTAATATGAATTGGAAATATTTATTTTTTTTCTGTTTGCTTATTTGCATGAGTTCTTTGGCCGGGGCACAGCAAATGGCCTGCACAATTAGCATCAGTGGAAGATTGACTTCAGACGACTCATCCGGTATTGCCAGAGCTGCAATATCTGTTCTGGATAAATTCTCGGGCCAGGGTGCAGCGGCTGACAGCAACGGAAATTTTGTGCTCAGGAATCTTTGTCCGGGCAGCGTCCGGTTGCTAATTACCGGCGTAGGATATGGGACGATAGATACAAGCTTTACAATTAGCCAGGATTTGAGTTTGAATTTAATGCTGGTGGGCAGAGCCGAGAAATTAAAAAGTGTAATCGTAACCGGGGAGATTATCAGCAAGGATCAAATCACTACTGCGGTGCATTCTTCGTTAACCGGAGCAGCGCTGGAACAAACCCATGGATTATCCCTGGGGGAATCCCTGAAGAGCATGACAGGCGTCAACAGCATTCAGACCGGACCTTCCATATCGAAACCTGTTATTCATGGAGTATATAGTAACCGTGTATTGATACTCAATAACGGCGTCAGGCAGGAGGGCCAGAATTGGGGCAACGATCATGCTCCTGAAATAGATCCTTTCATAGCAACCAAACTCACCGTAATTAAAGGAGCTGCAAGTATCCGTTATGGATCCGATGCGGTAGGCGGGGTTGTGTTGGTTGAGCCAAAGGAGCTAAGAAGCATTCCGGGGATAGATGGAGAATTGAACCTGGTTGGAATGACCAACGGAAGGCAGGGCATTGCTTCCGGAATGATCGAGGGAGCGCCTAATCATGCATTGCAAGGGTTAAGCTGGCGTGCCCAGGGCACTATTAAAAAAGCGGGGAATTTCCAGGCTGCGAATTATTATATGGGTAATAC
>PLEB01000171.1 GCA_003136915.1 Chitinophagaceae bacterium | reverse complement strand
GGAAAACAGGCGCCGATATGGTAAAGATATTTCCGGCAACCGCACTTCATCCCCTGTATATAAAAGACCTGAAAGGACCTATGGAACAAATTAAACTAATGCCCACAGGAGGAATTGACACAGGGAAAGCAATTGCATGGCTCGATGCGGGTGCTACTGCTGTAGGCATGGGCAGTGAACTCTTTAACAAAGGGTTCATCAAGAATAAAGACTGGCAGTCTCTGCAAGCGCATTTTGAGTCCGTGGTAAAAGCCGTAAAGCTTTGCACCGGATAGGTATCGGCCCCATGAGCCTTCCACCCAAAGCACGCATGATTATCTGGTATCACTCATTATTGCGCATGGCATGTATACAAACTATGTGAAGGGCAGGATGAAGGTTTTATAGGCCCGCTGATTAAGGTTTTCATGTATTTGTCCCGCTCCTGCAACAACTGCCTATTTTCCTTGTCTTTCCCGGGGCGGCAATTATCCGACCATACGGTAATGTTTAAAAAAAACGGACAACCAACGTATCAAAACCGGGCAGTTTCTCATATTCAGTTTAAATAATTTATTGATTTATAGTGCTTTAGCAATTTGGCATTTAGTTGGTGCCCTATTTCGCGAATTATGTAATTTTTTTAGGAATCAGCGTATTGTATTAAAAGGATCTATAATCTTCCTATGCTTAAGAATTATTTGCTGATTGCATTCAGGAATCTGAAAAAAGACAAAGTTTTTTCCCTGATCAATATTCTTGGCCTTGCCCTGGGCATGGCCTGCAGTCTTTTGATCATGTTGTGGATCCGCGATGAACGCAACCAGGATAAGTTTAATAAAAACACCACACAGTTATATAGTGTTTATGAAAGGCAGTACTATGATAACAAAATAGACGCCTTCCATTCTACCCCGGGTATTATGGCAGATGAAATGAAAAGGGTTTTGCCCGAAGTAAAGTATGCCAGCGGAATGGCCTGGGAAGATCCGGCAACTTTTCAGGTTGGGAATAAAATCATGGAGGAAAAGGGCAATCATGCCGGAATGGATTTTTTCCTGATGTTCAGCTACAAACTCCTTCAGGGCACCGCCGCAACGGCCTTGAATACGCCTTCCACAATCGCTATTTCCAGAAAAATGGCAAATGATTTTTTTGGATCTCCGGACCTGGCCATAGGGAAAACCATCCGCTATGAAAACAGGAAAGATTTTAAGGTAACCGCAGTATATGAAAACCTCCCCGGGGAAGCGTCGGAGAAATTTGACTACCTCATCAACTGGCATGCCTTCCTGGAAGACAACAGTTGGGCAAAGGAATGGGGAAATAATGGCCCCCGAACTTTGCTGATGTTGAAATCGGGTACCAATCCGGTGGCCTTTGAACAAAAGATCGTTCACTTTTTAGATAATTATAACAAGGAGCAGGGTAAGGGTTTCCATATCCAGCTGGGCATTCAGCGATTTGACGATATGTATCTCCATTCGCATTTTGGTCCAACAGGAAAATTGGAAGGCGGAAGGATTGAATATGTTAGGCTGTTTAGCATTATCGCCATTTTTATCCTGCTTATAGCCTGTATTAATTTCATGAACCTTACAACGGCGCGTTCTGTAAAAAGGGCAAAAGAAATCGGCGTAAGAAAAGTAGTCGGCGCACTCCGGTCATCCCTAATGAAACAATTTATAGGGGAGGCCATATTACTTGCATTTATTGCTGTGGTTATCGCCTTGATCGTGGTAGTCGCGCTATTGCCTGCATTCAACACATTAACTCAAAAAGAGATTGTTTTTCCCTTTGGAAATATCGTTTTCTGGGCAAGCATTTTACTATTGACGGGATTTACAGGATTGATTTCCGGAACCTACCCGGCTATCTTCTTATCCTCCTTTAAACCAGTTACCGTATTGAAAGGCGTTTTGAAGCTACAGACCGGAAGTGTATGGTTTCGTAAGGGTCTGGTAGTATTCCAATTTGTACTTTCCATCGTACTGATCATTGGTACCATTGTCATTTCCAGACAGATTAATTATATACAGACAACTGACCTGGGATACGATCGGGAAAACCTTGTTTATATTCCGTTGTCCGGAGAACTTCCAAAACAGTATGCGTTTTTTAAACAGGAATCGCTCAACATGCCGGGAATAAAAGAGGTCTCCCGAATTTCTCAAACGCCTACCGAAATACAAAACGGCACATATGGGGTTGATTGGGATGGGAAGGACCCGAATTCAAAACCTATGTTTACGCAGGCAGCCATAGGATATGATTTTGCGTCAACAATGAATATTAAGGTTCTTCAGGGAAGAGAGTTCTCACAAGCGTTCGGAACAGATACAGCCGGATATATACTGAACGAACAGGCGCTGAAAAAAATAGGGTTTAAGAATCCCATTGGAAACAGGCTAACTTTCTGGGGAAAAAAGGGAACCGTTGTGGGTGTGATAAAGGACTTTCATTTCAATTCACTGCATGTGCCGGTAAATGCGCTGATCCTTCGCCTCGGGGAAAAAGATGATTACGGGAGCATTCTCATTAAAACACGGGCTGGTCAAACGAAAGCGGCCATTGCTAGTTTGGAGAAATTATGTAAACAGCTAAACCCGAAGTTTCCCTTCACCTATCAGTTCTCAGAAGACGAATATCAGAAGTTATATACAAGCGAAATCATGGTAGGCAAACTTTCGAGTTGTTTTGCCTTTCTCGCAATATTCATTTCCTGCTTGGGTTTGCTGGGGCTCGCCATGTTCACGGCTGAACAAAGAACAAAGGAGATTGGTATCCGCAAAGTGCTTGGGGCCAGTATAATTTCTCTTTTCAGTTTATTGTCAAAGGAATTTTTAATGCTCGTTTTGGTGGCCCTTATCATAGCGACCCCACTGGCCTGGTATATGATGTATAAATGGCTGGAAGATTACGCATACAAGACAAACATCAGCTGGTGGATGTTTATGTTTGCCGGTCTTGTCGCCATAGTTATTACGCTTTTTACGGTGAGTTTCCAGGCTGTGAAGGCAGCGCTTGCGAATCCGGTGAAGAGTCTGAGAACAGAATGAATTAAAAATTAAAAAGTAAAAATTCGAACTAAAATAGAGATTATGAAAAAGTATATTGTTCTTATTCTAATGATGGGTTTGGCTTTTACGGCTTCCGCCCAATCGAAAGAAGGCATGCTGTATATAAACAAATCCTTGTCGGCCGATGCTATTCAGCAGGTAGAAGCTAATACATCCGGTGGCGGGATCCAGGTTTCCGGAGTAAATCCTTCGGAAGCGCGTATCGAAGTATATGTATCCGGAAATAATGGCCGTTATGCAGACTTGTCAAAGGAAGAAGTTCAGAAAAGACTGGAAGAGGATTATGAATTTTCAATAACTTCTTCCAACCACAAACTGGTTGCTATCGCCAAAACTAAAAGGGGATTTCACGACTGGAAAAGATCGTTGAATATATCTTTTGCCATTTTTGTTCCAAGCGAATCTTCTACACATCTCAACACAAGCGGGGGTGGAATCATGCTGGATAATCTCAGCGGTACCGAAGACTTCAACACCAGTGGCGGCGGTCTTCATGTAAAAAAAGTGAGTGGCCAGATTACCGGTCGCACTTCCGGGGGAGGTATTCATGTTGAAGATTCCAAGGAAAATATTGATCTGTCAACCAGCGGTGGTGGAATTGAAGCTGAGCGTTGCAGTGGCAATATCAGGCTGAATACTTCAGGCGGGAGCCTGGAATTAAACGATCTGGATGGTAATATTTCTGCCGTAACCAGTGGTGGCGGCATAAATGGAGAGAAAATCAAAGGTGAATTATCTACACATACTTCAGGCGGAAGTATTAATCTTGAAGATCTTTCTGCCAGTATTGATGCCTCCACCAGCGGTGGTAATATTGACGTACAAATAACCCAACCGGGGAAATATGTTAAACTCCGGAATTCAGGTGGAAGAATTGATTTGCGTATTCCAAAAAACATAGGATTCAATCTTAATATAAACGCAGAAAAGATCAGTACCGAATCCCTCAGCAATTTCAATGGAACTTTTAAGGAAGATGAGATATATGGTTCCCTGAATGGCGGTGGCATACCGGTTACAGTTGATGCCGGCGGCGGCAGGATCCATTTGTCATTCAAATAGACACAACTTAAGATCGTTCTGCTTCAGGAATAAATTTCGTATTAGGATCTCGTGTTCAGTTCCCTCAAATCGGCCAATATTCAAGCCCTGCATCAAGCAGGGCTTTTTATTTGGCGGAATATCCGGATGGAGATTCTATGAGCTATCTTTGGTTTCATTATCCGGGAGCAAGGAAGGCCACCGCTTACCCGGTATAAAAGGGTTATTGTAACTGTTTTACCATGAAATGGATATTTATTTCCCTTCTGTTTTCATTCGCAGCATGCAATAAGGGACCGATCTGCTTTATAACTGCTGCCGATATACAAAAGCATGCACCGCAAAAATTAATTGTTACTTATGGATCCGGACAAAAAATAAATGCACTCTATGATTCCGGATGGGACAACTCTAAAGGAGGAGCCTACTTATTTTATAAGGATGAAAAATTAAAGTCATATACCTTTTACCAAAACCTCAAAAAGCCGGTTTATCGGGAAGAGTATAGTGAAAATGGATTAATGACCAGGTCCGAAGGCAGCCCAATGGTTGACCGTATCATAACGGAGGTAAATCTGGATTCTGCATTTTTTCAGATTTATTTTTTCAAACTCCAGAAAACATTTCAAAAGTTAAAGATAACCATCAATAAGAATCTGCATTTTCAGTTCCCACTCCTTGATGATACGGCAAATTCAAATATCAAGGTTGTTTCGTTTGGACTAAATACCAGGGATCTAACCAACCTGAATATCTATACACACATAGAATACCTGAACAACTGCTCCAAAATAAATCATATTCTTTCCGACACGCTTTTGCTGGTAAAAAATCCACATATTTCGCCTGCGAATGCCAAATAAATTTAATGCCTTGAACAAAGTTTTTTACAGCACCACAATCGCTAGACTTTCGCTTCTTTTACCGTTCCTGTTTTTAGGGATTTCCGGATTGTTTTCCCAGAGGATCGTAGAGGTGAAGTATCAACAGGATTCCAGGGGAATTGCTTCTTTTACTGCATTCAACCATGCTTACTGCAATTACATCCTGGAAGTCTATTTTACAACATTTGACAATGTTAAATCTGATCAACCCCTTCCTTACCGTGCAGAAATAAAACCTGGCCTGAATAAATTGTTTTCTATTTCAGCAGTGAACCCGAATGTTCCCATAAAATTTAATTACGCCAGCAGTTATAATAAAGGATGCATTCTTCCCAAAGTAGATACAGGGTTTATCTATTTGCTGCCCATCAGCGCCGGAAAAGAGGCGCAGGCCTATGTACTTGGCAACGCGGATAAGCCGGCTGACCAGTCCGCTCCGCAAAACAACTGGTACGTGATCCGAGTAAGAATGAAACCTGGAGATACGATCTACGCTTCGAGGAGAGGCGTAGTGACTGAAGTGGAAGACAATGATGCCACGAATGATGCAGGACTCCCAAGCGCCGGGCATGAAAACTATATTGAAGTGGTCCATGCGGATTGTTCATTTGGTCATTATGGGATATTAAAAAAAGCCAGCTCCCTCGTAAAGCCGGGCCAGTTGGTGAAACCCGGGCAACCCATCGGTTTGGTTGGTGGCGATAAGTTTGGCCGCGGTTCCGAGGCGAGATTCAGTGTATATTACAATCAGGAAGTGAATGTATCCCAAAATGGAGAAAATATTTGGAAAATGGTTATGATTTATGTTCCCATACCCTTCTGGACTAAAAATAATGGAAGAACAATGCTGAAAAATGGTGCGGAGTATATCAGTGAATACCCTTTGACGATCGTGAATAGGGAATTGCCGAAGGGGTTAGTGGGGAAGAAAGTAAAAAGTAAAAAGTAA
>PLEB01000169.1 GCA_003136915.1 Chitinophagaceae bacterium | reverse complement strand
ATCCAAATCACTTTCCCTGTTGAAGCATCCAGCGCAACTAAGCCACCTGAAGAAAAGCAACAATCGTACTTGCCAAAAACCGCAGTCGCCACTTCTGTGGAAGTAATAGGAACAAAAACTTTTCCTCCAAAAACAACGACAGAACCCGTTATTGATGATTGCTGATCTATGCCGGCCCGCGTATTCCATATCTGCCGGCCAGTGCTGACATCAACCGCGTAGACATTGGTGCTGAAATCTGCAAAAAAAGCTGTGATTGAACTTCCTTTTCTCACGGTTGCAATCGCGCCGCGGATCGGTGCACTTGCCGAAAAATGCCAGCCAATTTTACCGGTATTTTTATTAAGGGCGAACAGATCCCCGAACTGACTGCCAACCAGCAGCCAATCGCCCACGAGGGCGGGTTTGCTCCGGGTTATTGTCCCCTCCGGAAAGGCAAAAGCCCACTTCAACTTAAGTGAGGTCAGGTTGGTTAAAGAAATACCTGCTTTTTCTGTAGAGCGGAAACCAGTTCCTTCCAGATTGCCGCCCCATCCGGAATAATCAAATCCGTAATTTTTATTTGGCGGTAAAGAAAATGAAGTGTAAGCTTCTTTGGGAAAGCTAACGGGTTTGATTTCCCGGTTGGTGACGAATTCGGCTACGGCCCTGCGTTGCAATTCAGAAAGGTTGATCGCCTGTTGTTTCATTTTACCGTTGTCTAATGAGGCAAGTATTGCGCGCGGGGACATGCTGGAAAGCAGAATATATCCTGGTATCAGGGAATTCAGCGTATCCTTATGGCAAATATTACATGTTGTAAGAAATACTTTCTTCCCTATCTCCTTTACGGAGTCCGATGGAGGCCCAAGTTTTTTTATGCTGATGAAATCCCCATGAGGAGAATCTTGTGTATGTTTTCCCGGGCCAAGCTGGTGGCCTGTGGCAAAAATGAAGAGAGCCAGAATACCAGGAATGAATATGCGCATATGGTCCCCAAATATCGCATTTTTGCAAATATTTTGAAAACTTCTGCATCTCCGGCTGTGCAGCGGTTGGCCATCCGGTTATGACTATTCTGGTCTTGGCCATTGGCATCCAAATGTTTCCGTTTTAACAGCATCTTACCAAAATGGAGGATTACTCCGATAAACTTTCACTACGATTAACCCTCTAAATAATGGCAAATCGTTTATTCTTTTTAATTCTTAAAAATCTCATTTATGAAAAAGAAATTCTTAATTGTCGCTGCCTTCGTTGCCATTCTTGGAACTACGCTTAGTGGATGCTATGTAGAAAGAGGTTATCATCGTCCTTACTATTATCATCATTATTACAACAGGTAATAAAAATTTCAGACAGACTTATTGCATCCTGCTGACGGATTCTCTTGAATTTTCCGGTATTTGAACGTGTCTCGTGCATAATGATTATTTCACTTTGGCCGGGTTACTCGTTCATTTTACCGGTTATTGATGTGTTATACACTTATTTTTCTAATTTTGCCTTGCAATTAAATCTACATTCAATCCGGTCCGATTCTAAATAATCATGTCATGTATAAAAGATTCTTTGTCACTCTGCTCATTTGCGCCGCAACTACTCAAATACAGGCACAGTCTTCTATCATAGATACCGTTGCAGTTTCCATACTGGACAAGATGAGCGCGATGATTGGTGAACTGTCATCCTGCAGCGTGACGGTAAATTCAAATTATGATGTCCGCAGCGAGCGCCTTGGATTGGTCAAACACTCCAACGTGCAACATCTTTATATACTNNTCCAATGTGCAACATCTTTATATACAGGGTCCCGATAAAATGTACATCAGGTCGACCGGCGATAAGGGTAGCAGATCTTTTTATTACGATGGCAAAACACTTAGTTATTATTCTTTAGATAGAAATCAGTACTCCGTTATTCCCACACCACCCTCGTTGATGGAGATGATCGATACGATGAATAAGACATATGGAATAGAATTCCCATCGGCAGATTTTTTTTACCCGACTTTCGTAGACGATATCCTGGCTGATTCAAAAAACCTGATCTATCTTGGAACCACCACCGTGGATGGCAAGGAGTGTTTTCATATCGCGGGCACCGCAAAAGATAAGACCTTTCAATTCTGGATTTCCGACGACGCTTTTACTTTGCCGGTGAAAGTAGTGATCGTTTACATCAATAAAGATATGAATCCGCAGTTCGAGGCCATCCTTACAGATTGGGAGATCAACCCCAATTTACCGTCGGCACTTTTTACGTTTAATCCGCCTCCGAAAGCGAGGAAAATAAAGATGGCCAGCATCTCCCATAAAAATAAATGATCAACTACAATTTTCAGACATGAAAACCCAGTTCAAAATATCTTTTTTATCTAGTTTCTCAGCGATGGCTCTGGTATTGGCAGGTTTGCCCCAGCAAACTGTTGCGCAAAGATTCAACCATTCAAGCTTTGGAGGAGGTAACAGGGCAACTGTCAGCCGCCCCACTGAAAATGTCAGCCGTGCTCCTCAAAATGTAAGTCGCCCCGCGCCTCCTGTAAGCAGGCCGGCGCCTGCCGTCAGTCGTCCTGCAGAAGCGCCTGTAATCAATCGCAGCATAAACGGAGGAGGCCAGAATATCGGTAATCACGATTATAACCGGAACATAACTGTGCGCACGCCACCTGCAAGCGCTCCTGTTCGTGCAAATGTTCCCCGAAGTGTTCCGAATCATGAGAATGTAAATGTTTATCACAATAACAATCAGCCCAATCATGCTTATGCTTACCATCCTTATCATCCTTATTACTGGGGTCAAAACTGGCATCCAATTGGTTATCTTGCTGCGTCCCTGGCGGCCGACGCCTATTTGTTTTCATTGGCAAACCAGCAGTACTATTATGATGNNTCTGCCCACAGGTTATGAAACCACCATGGTAGGTAACGACTACTATTATTATTACGGTGGTGCTTTCTATATTGATACAGGAACAAACTATCAGGTTGTGGCTGCACCTGTTGGGGCCGTGGTAACACAGATTCCCGATGGAGCAGTTGAGCAGGAAATAAACGGCCAGGACTATCTTGTATACAACAATACTTATTATCAGCCCATCACAGAAAACGGTCAGGATGCCTATGAAGTAGTACAGGCGCCTCAATGATCCGGATAAGGATTTCCCGGTAATTTTGTTCCCCGGAATCCGGTTCAAGAACCGTTTCAGCCAAAAGCCAGTCTTTTTTGTTTCTTTCAGGCATGACTGAATAATGCAGCCAGACAAAAGGTATTTGTAATTTTGTCAAATGAAAATAGCATTGATCCGGTCTTATAGTGCTGGCTATATGCCACATCATTTATGGAAAATACAATAACCGGTCTTCACCATATCACAGCTATTGCAAGCGATGCAAAGCGAAATGTCGAATTTTATACCAGTATCCTCGGCCTGAGATTGGTAAAAAAGACCGTAAATTTTGACGACCCGGGTACCTATCATTTTTATTTCGGAGACGAAACAGGTGAGCCCGGAACCCTAACCACCTTTTTCCCCTGGCCTGATGCGGTTAAAGGCCGCATTGGAACAGGCATGGCAACGTCCATTGGCTATTCTGTTCCCGATGGGAGCCTGGCATTCTGGGCCGCGCGATTCAAAGAATTTAATATTGCAAAACAGGATATTGCTGAAAGATTCGGAGAAAAATTCCTTTCATTACAGGATCCGGATGGTCTACATCTTGAACTTATCGTTCCGGCAAGGGAAGACAAAAGAAAACCCTGGGAGACCAATGAAGTAAATGCTTCAGTTGCAATAAAAGGGTTTCACAGTACCACACTCAGCCTGAAGAATACGAATTCTACTGCTGAAATACTGACTGATGTTTTTGGGTATAAATTAATCAAACAGGAAGGCAACCGATATCGATTTATTACCGAAGCTGTTGAAAGTGCAGCGATTGTAGACCTGTTGCAATCACCGGAAATGCCGGCAGGTTATATTGCAGCGGGAACCAATCATCATGTGGCATTCCGTGTTCAAAACGAACAGGTACAAATGGCCATGAGGCAAAAAATTGTGGATCGAGGTCTGAACCCGACAGGTAAGATCAACCGCGATTATTTTTACTCTGTTTATTTCCGGGAACCAGGAGGGGTTTTGTTTGAGCTTGCAACAGAGAATCCCGGATTCACGGTGGACGAACCCCTGAATGAATTAGGCACCCATCTTAAATTGCCGAAGAAATTTGAAGAGGCCAGGGCGCAAATTGAAAGGGTGTTGCCGTTAATTTAAACGCGGCTCCATCCGGTTGTTCAAGCAAATTAAATCAATACTATGGAAGACCCCAGGTTGAAATTAAATGAAAATGGGCGCGGAGCATTTTATATTCTTGATGGAAATGATCAGATCGCCGAAATGGATATTGGTATTTCTGCTGGCAAACTCACTGCTTATCATACGGAAGTGACGGCAAAAGCCGAAGGAAAAGGGTTGGCAAAAATATTATTAAACTCGATGGTGGCTTACGCGCGCAAAAACGGATTGAAGGTAATTGCACTATGTCCTTTTGTACTTGCCCAGTTCAGACGCCATCCCCTGGAATATGATGATGTATGGTATAAGCCTGTCATTTAAAAAAGGTCATAGCTATGGATCCTGTGCGATTTCATCATAAAAATATCTTTACTGCAGGGAGCGGTTTATCACAAACCGGAAAGGTTTTAATCATGCTTCACGGGCGAGGCGCCACTGCAGAAAGTATTATTTCCTTTGCCAGTCATTTGCACGTAAAAGACTTTGCCCTTCTGGCACCACAGGCTGCCAATAACACCTGGTACCCTTATTCTTTTTTAGTGCCTCCTGCGCAAAATGAGCCCTGGTTATCTTCTGCATTAACCTTAATAAATGAAATTTTGGAGGATCTGAACAAACAGGGAATCGGTCGGGAGCATATTTATTTTTTTGGATTCTCCCAGGGGGCCAGTCTGGTCCTGGAATTTATTGCGCGGAATGCCGGGCGATATGGAGGTGTAACGGCCTTTACGGGGGGGCTGATTGGAGATAAGATATATTCAGAAAACTATTCAGGCGATTTTGATGGCACACCCATATTTATTGGCACCAGTGATCCGGATCCTCATGTGCCCGTGGAGAGGGTAAAGGCAACAACCCAAATCCTAAGAAGCATGCATGCCGCGGTAACAGAAAAAATATATCCTCATATGGGCCATACGATCAACCAGGATGAAATTGATATGGCGAACAAACTGGTTTATGATCCGCAGCATTAATGGAAGATCCCCTACCAATCGCTGGCATTATTTAGTAAAATCATGGAATCGGCATCCAGGTTTATTTGGGTTGCATTTATGAGAGAACCGAGCTGTTCGATGCTGGTTGCGCTGGCAATTGGGGCGGTTACTGAGTGTCCCGCCAATAACCAGGCAATGGAAATGCTTGCCGGAGTGCTTTTAAACTTTTCAGCCACCTTATCCAAAGCAGATAAGATCCGAAAGCCTTTCTCATTTAAATATTTTTTATTCCCTGCCCCCCTGGCACTTGTGCTGAGGTCCTCCTCGCTTCGGTATTTTCCCGTCAAAAATCCGCTGGCCAGGGAATAATAACTGATCACCCCGATACCATGTTCAACACAAATAGGCTCAAGTTCTTTTTCAAATATTTCCCGGTCATATAAATTGTATAAAGGCTGAAGGGTTTGATATGAAGGATAACCGTGTTGCTTACTCGCTTCCAACGAGCGGAGCAATCTCTCCGGAGTAAAGTTGGAGGCCCCGATGAGTCGCACTTTCCCCTCTTTCACCAATTTCGCATATGCTTCCAGTGTCTCCGCGACGGGCGTTGGCGGATCATCGTAATGAGATTGGTAAAGATCAATATAATCCGTTTGCAGCCGTTGCAGGGATTTTTCTACCGCCTGAAGAATATGTTTTTCCGAAAGATCTTTTTTCCCCTGCCCTATATCATGACCCACTTTTGTTGCGACAATTACCTTATCCCGGTTTCCCCTGAGCCTCATCCAATTTCCAATGATGGTCTCTGATTCCCCACCCTTATTCCCCGGAACCCAGCGGGAATAAACATCAGCTGTGTCAATTAAATTAAATCCCGCTGCCAGGAATGCATCCAGCAGCATGAATGATTGTTTTTCGTCAATGGTCCAGCCAAATACATTCCCACCGAATGCAAGCGGTGCTACTTCAATGCCTGAACTTCCCAATGGCCTTTTCTTCATTACAATTATTTTCCACCCCGCGGTTTACCTCATTATTTACACAAAGTTGTTCCCAATTTTTAATGATTATTTGTGGCCTTTAATCCGAAAAGACAAAACACGCCAACCTGGAAAACATTGTTGCTTGCCTGCCCATTGTAGCTTAGACTATAAAAATTCGACAGCCCCAGGTTAAAGCGGGCATCAATTCCAAGACCAAGGTCTTTGAAGAAATAGCCCACGCCAAATGCCCATGACCAATCTGTTGACTTAAAGCCGGATTTTTCATCCTCATTAAATTCAGGGAATTTTAGTTTGGCGGCCAATAGCGATCCAACCTGTGGTCCCGTTTCTGCGAAGAAACCAAAAGGATGGTCATATTTCAGGAGCACCGGGAAATTCAAATAGTTCATATTCAAATTTGCCGTAACACCCGGTTCGGTGGATTTGGCTCCCTCTGCAGAATAGAATAACTCCGGCTGCAGGCTGAAATGACTTATTAAAGGCAGCGAGGCCAAGGCCCCCAGATGAAAACCGGTGATCATGCTGACTTTCCCAAAATCCTCACTATTGATGGTAGAAAAATTAACGCCCCCTTTGATACCCAATTTAATTTGCGCCTGAGCTGCTGTGATTAAAGAACCTGCCAATAACACTAAGAACATCTTTTTCATAAAAATCTCTTTTAATTTTAACACTTTCCGAATTTGGCGGCCTGACTCAGATTATACAAGACAGTGAAAGGAAGCTTTTTATTGCTTCGTTCCAAAAATAATTGATCCCTGGCAACCATAATAATCTCAACAGGATGAACATTTTAAATTCGGTAGATGCCGGAAAATTCCAGGCTAAACCTGAACATCCCTTATACCAGGGGTTCGCAAAGCCGGGGGAATAAACCGGTCGTTCCGCCTGGAGACCAACGAAATTGTCCATTCCCATGACGGGTTCCGGCGTCCTTCAGATTCCCTTCAGTTTATTCATTTTATTTTACATTTAACGTCAGCCATGAAGATTTTGATAATAGAAGATCAGAAGGAATTACTAAAAAGCATGGTGGGATACCTGGAATCGGAAAATTACCTCTGTGAAACAGCGGAAGATTTCCAGACCGCGAGGCAAAAAATAGAAGGATTTGACTATGACTGCATCCTGCTGGATGTAACCCTTCCCGGCGGAAACGGGCTGACCCTGCTGCATGAATTGAAAAAAGACAAGAAAGCCGACGGCGTAATTATTATTTCCGCAAAAGACTCCATCAGTGACCGGATCCAGGGTTTAAACCTTGGTGCGGATGATTATCTGGTTAAGCCATTTCATCTGTCAGAATTGAACGCCAGGATTTCCGCGGTGATCAGGAGGAGGTATTTCGATGGTCAAAACCTGCTTACATTCAATGAACTCGTTATCGACCTGCTTGCAAAAACCGTTTTTGTAAACGGAAAACCGGTCGATCTGACCCGTAAGGAATATGAACTCCTGCTATATCTCGCTTCAAATAAAAATAAGGTCGTATCCAAAATGGCGATCGCAGAGCACCTTTCTGGTGACGGCGCAGAGATCTTTGACAATTTCGATTTCATTTATACGCACATGAAAAACCTGAAAAAGAAACTGAGCCTGGGAGGCTATCGCGATAATATCAGATCTTTATACGCGATCGGCTATAAGTTTGAGGTTTGACCATGAAACTGCTCAATAAAACAATACGAAGTTACCTGGTATATTCCTCCATCATTTTACTGATCACCATTCCATTATTTTACGTAGTTGTCCGCCATGTATTGCTTCACGCAGTGGATCACTCCCTGAAGTCCCAAATGAGAGAAATCCGGAACAACCTCTCCTCTATTCATTCGAAGCAGGAACTGGAAATTTGGGCAGGCCTGGATAAGGATATTTCCCTTTACACAGAACCAGGACCAGCTTCCGATTCTATTTATACCAGGTATGTAACCAATCCCAGGCACCACCGCGATGAAGATCCCTATCGCGAAATTGCCGGTACCATTTCCGTGAATGGTCAGTCTTATAAACTGGTTATCAGCAGTTCCCTGGTAGAAAACGAAGATCTGTTGGGAAGCATCATGATCGTTCAGGCTATTTTGCTGATCTTGCTTATGACAGGTATTCTATGGATAAACCGCCGTACATCCAAAAAGATCTGGATGCCATTCTACAGCCTCTTGAATGAAATGCAGCATTACGATCTGAATAAAAATAATGAACTCACATTAAAGTCAAGCAGGATCAGTGAATTCAATGAACTGAATCAGGTAATCAAAAACCTGCTAAACAGAAATTACGAAATCTATTTGCAGCAAAAAGAGTTTACCGAAAATGCATCTCATGAAATGCAAACGCCGCTGGCCATCATTCAGGGACAGTTGGAATTGCTGATGCAAACGGTTCCTTTAACGGAGGACCAGGCAGTCCTCATCAGCGAGCTTGAGGCCAGCATTCAAAGGCTGATCCGTTTGAACAAGTCCCTGTTGTTGCTTACAAGAATAGAAAACAACGAGTATGCCCCCGCCGCCGCTGCGGACATTGAAGAAATACTCGTGGCTCAACTCGATTCTTTTCATGATTACCTGGAAAAAAGAAAAATCAGGAGGATTGAAAAATTTGAAGCCCGGCCGGTCGCACAATGCAATATCGCTTTAATGGAAATCCTTATTTCCAACTTAGTTTCCAATGCTATCCGGCATAATATTACGGGAGGTACCCTCCTGGTAGAAACAGGACCTGGCTTTGTTACGATCAGCAATACCGGCATCGATAAACCTCTTGATGCTCAAAAAGTCTTCAACCGTTTTTATAAGGAAAGCAGTGATTCAGCAAGCACCGGTCTGGGGCTTGCCATTGTTAAAAGGATATGTGATATGTATAAATTTCAGCTTTCTTATGTATTCGATGCACACATGCACTTTTTTACTGTGAGGTTTTGAAAGCGAAGCGCGTTCAGGGTAAAGAAATTTCTTCCTCCTGTGCGATAAATTCCACATGGTAAATACGCATGAGTAAAATGAATAGGGAAATGAGCAGCGGACCAAAAATAAGACCGATAAACCCAAACAAAGGAACACCGATGATCACCCCAAAAACAGTGATCAGCGGATGCACATCTCCTATTTTTCTTTGCAGCCAGAAGCGGAATATATTATCTACAGAACCCATAATGACCAATCCATAGATTATAAGAATAAATCCTTTTGCCGTTTCTCCATTGGCAAAAAGAATAATTGACAAGGGCACATAAGAAAGGGCCGAACCGACAACGGGTACCATGCAGGTAAAACAGGTGAGGGCATACCAAAGAAAGGGCTGGTCTATGCCCAGCACCAGGTAGGCAATCAGGGCGACAGTACCCTGGAAAAAAGCAATCAGCGGAATT
>PLEB01000105.1 GCA_003136915.1 Chitinophagaceae bacterium | reverse complement strand
CAAAACCACGATCAGGTTGGCAACCGCATGGATGGCGGACGCCTCAGCACCCTTGTTTCTTTTGAAGCATTGAAGCTGGCAGCAGCTACTGTTCTCCTTTCGCCATATGTTCCTTTGCTGTTCATGGGTGAGGAATATGGAGAGAAAAATCCGTTCTTATTTTTTGTGGACCACACAAACGAGGATTTGCTGGAAACCGTTCGGAAGGGCAGAAAAGAAGAGTTTGCCCATTTTCACCATGAAAGTGAATTTGCTGATCCGGCATCGGAAGAAAGTTTTCTTAAATCAGTTCTATCCTGGAACTATGCCGATAAACAATCCGATGCCCTGATGCGTTGGTATCAGTATCTGATCAGCTTTCGAAAAACGCGCAAGGCCATGCAGGGCAGGGAACGCATGCAAACCAGCCCAAGTTCTCCAATGGATAAGTTGATCCTCGTTGAAAGAGTATTTGAGCTGGATCACCTGGTGATTATTTTGAATTACGCAAACACTGCACTTTCGGTAAAATCCACTTACAATAAAAAACTCTGCAGGATAGAGGATTCATCTGCAGGCAAATGGGCAGGCGCAGGTTCAGGAACTGCCTCTGTTTGGAACATAGGACAATCGCTTGAGGTTCCTGGGAATACAATTTGTATCTATGAACTCAATGAAAACTGAAAGATGTATACGCCCACGGCTACTTACAGGATCCAGCTTTGTCATGGTTTTAATTTTTCGCAATTATCGGATATTCTTCCTTACCTGTACGAGCTCGGCATTTCCACCATTTATGCGTCTCCGGTTACGCGGGCAGTTCCCGGAAGTGAACACGGTTATGATGTAACCAATCCGCTGGAGCTTAACCCGGAGATCGGAACCCCTGAAGCCTGGGAATCCATAACTTCTTTTCTAAAGGACCATAATATGGGATGGGTGCAGGATATTGTTCCCAATCATATGGCCTATTCCACAAACAATCCCTGGATATATGATGTGCTGGAAAGAGGAAGACGATCGGACTTCTATTCTTTTTTTGATATCATACCCCAATCGCCTGCACGCTCAGCCAAAATTCCACAAGCTCCAATTCATATCATGCTTCCTTTTCTTGAAAAGGAATTAAGGGATTGTGTGAATGAAGGCAATATTCAGTTGGTCTTTGGGGCCGGGGGATTCTTTTTCCGGTATAAAAATCAGGCTTACCCCGTCGCCACCAGCACTTATGATTGGATCTGTGCGGTGATTCCGGAACTGTTCCTGCCGTTGCTCGCCTGGGCAGATAAAGCCGGGTCCTTCGCCTTTTTGCCCTGGCATGAATGGATATATTTTAAGAAAAAAATGTTTGACGAAATATGGAATACCCCAAGGTTGAAGGATTTGGGAGGAACTTATTGCAATTATATCAACCAGGATCCACACTTGCTGGAAGAACTATTATTCCATCAGCATTACCAGTTGTGCAGTTGGAAAACGAGCTTTACAAAAATGAATTATCGCCGCTTTTTTGCCGTAAACAGTCTCATCTGCCTCCGCATGGAAGATGAAAATGTCTTTAGCAACTGGCATCCCTTATTGTATTCCCTGTATAATAACGGCCTGGTCCAGGGCTTTCGCGTGGATCATATTGACGGACTGTTTGATCCGGAAGCATACCTTAAGAGACTCCGTGCCCTCGTCGGCGCCGATGCTTATATAATCACAGAAAAAATCTTACAGGAAAACGAAGAAACAATTCCTTCGTGGCCGGTACAAGGAACAACAGGTTATGATTTTCTTTCTTTCGTCAATCAATTGCTTACAGATCATTCCGGCAAACAAAAACTAAAGGACTATTTCAATAAACAAATCAGTGAAGAATCTTACGATGATCTGGTGTTCGATAAAAAATGGGCATTTCTCAATTCTCATCTGGAAGGCGAATTAAATAACCTGATGCGATGGCTGACTCCCCTTATACTAAAAAAAGGACCGGGATTATCGCCTGAGAATATTAGAAAGGCATTGGCCGTACTCATGGCAGCTTTTCCTGTATACCGGATTTATGCGGATAAATTGCCCTTATCTGAAACGGACCAGCACTGGATGGATATCGCCTTTGCTAAAGCAACCGGAAAATCACCTGAATCTGCTGAAGGACTTGGCATGTTAAGGCCCCTTTTCAACACAAGCGCTGAAGATGAATCCGCGAAGGAGGTTTTGTATTTCCTGCGAAGATGGGCACAGTATACGGCTCCGCTGGCCGCAAAGGGAACTGAGGATACGGCTTTTTATAATTATAACGTACTCATTGGTCATAATGAGGTTGGAGATTCGCCTGGCCACAGCATTGTCGATGCTAAAAAGTTTCATGAACTTATGAAGCAACGTCAGCAGAAGGCGGGGCTTAGCCTGAATGCGACTTCGACGCATGATACCAAACGGGGAGAGGACAACCGTTTACGAATTAACCTGATCAGTCTTTTTGCTGATGAATGGATTAGCTTAAATGAAAAATGGAATTTACTCAACGGGCCATTCATCAGCGCGCATGAAAACAAGCGCTCCCCTTCAGCGAATGATGAATACCTGATCTACCAGGCCCTGCTCGGGGCCATCCCGGAAGACCAGCGAATCAGCATGAACTTTCGAAAAAGATTCGATGCATATCTTACTAAAGCCCTGAGGGAAGAAAAACAGGAAACCAACTGGGAAACTCCAAATGAAGTTTATGAGAAGGAATGCCATGATTTTGTAAACCAGATCCTTTCACCGACCCACAAATTTTTATCTTCTTTTCTCCCTTTTGCAAAATTGATCATTTCCCGGTCGGGCATTTTTTCACTTAGTCAGACCCTGCTAAAACTCACCGCTCCGGGCATTCCCGATATTTACCAGGGAGCTGATTTATGGGATCTTTCGCTTGTGGATCCGGATAATCGGTTGCCTGTTGATTTTGAATTCAGAAAAAAAAAGATGGAAACGATCATATTAAAAGAAAAAGAAGGCGGCCTGCTGGCCTATGTCGAAGAGCACCGGGCGGAAGGAATGCAGAAACTATTTCTTATCCGTAAGATCCTGCATTTCCGAAGGGACCATCCCGGGCTTTTCAATACCGGCGAATATATTCCCGTAGTCAGTACAGCGGCACATATCGGCTTTATACGGGCCAATCAGGACCTGCGTTTATTGATTCTGGCTCCATTACCATCAACCAGGGAAGAGCCCAGGCTTTCGGGAATTTCTGGTATACAAGGACGTTGGAAAAATATTCTGACTGGTCAGGAGCTCGGGCTGGGGGATTCAATAGATACAGTTTTGTTATTTAAATCGTTTCCTGTTGCGGCCCTCCTCTCACAAAATCATTAAATTGCCTTAACGAAGGAAATTATGTTTGAACATCTCCAGGCTTATTTTGACCGGATTCCAGATTTTCTCTGGAACCTGGGTCTTTTTTTGCTGGCAATCGGGATCGGATTGCTCACACGGGTGATTATTCAGTTCATTCTTCGTCACCAAACGAAATCAGACCACGGATTTTCATTCCTGCATTCGATTCCCAAACGGATGAACCGGCCACTCACTTATTTTCTACCTTTTCTCACGCTATACCTGATGCTTCCTTTGCTGCGTACGAGCCATGAATTTTATCTTGACCTGCACAAATTTGCGGATATCGTACTAATGATCACTTTTGCTTTTCTGCTTATGGGCGTGGTGAATATTTGTGAAGATTACGTGTACTATACTTATGATATTAAGAAAAGCGACAATCTCCGCGAGCGAAAGATCCGCACGCAGCTTCTGTTTATCCGAAGGCTTTCGACCATTCTCATTGTTATTATCACGCTCTGCTTTATTCTCATGAGTTTTGACAGGCTGCGTAAGATTGGGACTGGCTTGCTTACTGGTGTCGGCGTTGGCGGTATCATCATTGGGTTTGCTGCTCAGAGATCCCTGTCCAGTTTTCTTGCAGGTTTTCAAATTGCGTTTACGCAACCCATACGTATCGATGATGTCTTGATTGTGGAAGGGGAATGGGGAAGGGTGGAAGAAATTACACTTACCTATGTGGTGATGAAGTTATGGGATCTTCGCAACCTGATCATCCCGCTCAATTATTTTATTGAGAAGCCATTTCAAAACTGGACCCGCACCGGAGCCGACCTGATCGGGACGGTTTTCATTTACCTCGATTATTCGGTTCCAGTGGATTCCCTTCGTACCGAACTCAGCCGTTTACTTTCCCTGACACCGCTCTGGAACAAAGAAACCAATATAATCCAGGTTACAGATCTTACCGACAAAACTATCCAGGTACGCGCCCTGGTTAGCGCGAACAATTCTTCCGAGGCTTTCGATCTGCGCTGTTACGTCCGTGAAGGACTTTTGAACTTCGTAAGGGATAATTTTCCCGGATCACTTCCAACGTTAAGGGTGAAAAGTTGATGGTTGATAGTTGATGGTTGATGGATGTCTGCTCAGCCTTCACTCCTAAAACCCTTCCCACTTCCACATTGTTTACCTTTGTTTGAATTAAAATTGCAGTCTTGAATGACTTTAAGTTACGGTAGTCTGGCACTCTTCAGGCGCTGATACGCCTAAAGTCCATCAACCATCAACCATCAACCCCAATTTAGTCCATCAAGCAATCATGAATACATTACAGGATCAATTTGATGAGCTGAAAGTCTGCGTTCTCGTGCCCACCTTTAATAATTCAGGAACACTTGCCGGATTGATAAGGGATATACGCTTTTTTACACACAATATCCTGGTTGTAAATGATGGCTCAACAGATGAAACAAAGGAAATCCTGAAAGAATTTCAGGAAATAGGAAACATGAGTTACTCGCCAAACCGGGGAAAGGGTTATGCACTTCGTCAGGGATTCAGGAAAGCGACGGAGCTTGGTTACGAATATGCTATTTCCATTGACTCGGACGGACAGCATTTTGCAAAGGACCTGCCGGAATTTTTAGCCTCCCTGAAAGAGCATCCCGGCTCACTTATTATCGGTGCACGGAATATGGATCAATCTTCCGTTCCTTCAAAGAGCAGTTTTGGAAACCGGTTTTCGAATTTCTGGTTTGAAGTGGAAACGGGAATCCGGCTCCCGGATACACAATCGGGCTACAGGTTGTACCCCATTTTTCGACTCAGGAATATGCACTTCTTCACTCCTAAATATGAATTTGAGATCGAAGTAATTGTCAGAGCAGCATGGAGTGGTATCCCGGTGATCGCAGTTCCGGTTTCCGTGTACTATCCTCCTCCCGGAAAGCGCGTGACCCATTTCAGGCCGTTTATGGATTTTACCCGAATCAGCATTCTGAATACAATACTGGTTTTGATCAGTTTTCTATATATCAAACCGCGGAATCTTATTCGGAAATTATTCCTGGAAAAAAAATGGAAGGAAGCCTTTATTCAGGAATTGCTGCATCCTCATCAAACGGATATCAGGAAATCAGTATCCGTTGGATTTGGCATCTTCATGGGTATTGTACCCATATGGGGTTTTCAGCTTATTGCAGCCATTCTGCTGGCTGTTCTTCTGCGGCTGAACAAAGTACTCGTCCTTCTCTTCGCAAACATCAGTATCCCGCCGGCGATCCCGCTGATCATATGGTGCAGCTATAAGGCAGGCTCCATTTGGATGCCGGCGTCCGGAGAGCATATCAGTTTCAGTAAATCCCTAAGTTTATCCGCCATCCGCTATAATTTTAGCCAATATCTGCTGGGAAGTATTACACTTGCTATTGTTACCGGGTTGGTGACCGGGTTGATTACTTTCCTCCTGCTTAAATTATTTAAGAATAAAACACGTCTCGCCCGATAGAAATATGGCAAAAACCTTCCTCCATATCTATAATTATTTTGCGAAACACCGGATCATTTTTTTTACGGTTTTCATCGGCCTGTTTCTGGTAACCGGATATTTTGCCTCGAAGATCCATCCTGAAGAAGATATTTCAAAAATACTACCGAAGGACAGGCAGACTGAAAAACTGAATGATCTGATGCAGAACGCACAGTTCGCCGACAAGCTGGTTCTGATGATTTCAATGAGGGACAGCACCAAATCATCGCCCGGAACGCTTGTAAACTTTTCCGATTCATTCACAAGGCAACTGCTTGGCAGGTATCCGGATTTTGTCCGCGAAGTAAATGATCAGGTGAATGACAGCATGGTTCCCCGGCTTATGTCTTCCATGCAGGATCATTTGCCTGTCTTCCTGGATTCCGCTGATTATTCAAGCATTGATAGCCTGCTTTTGCCGCAGCAGTTAATACAGACCCTGGCTTCGGATCTTCGCACACTCAGCTCACCGGCCGGGATGGTGCTAAAAAGTTTTATCAGCAAGGATCCGGTTGGGATCAGTTCGATCGCGTTCAAAAAGATCAGGCAACTTCAGTATGATGAGAATTTTGATTTATATGAAGGACATATCGTAACCAGGGATAATCGTTACCTGCTCTCATTTATTTTACCTGCTTTCCCGGCCAACAATACAGGAAAGAATGAAACACTTCTGCTGGGCATGGACAGCATCATTCAGGACCTGCAGGCCCATTATTTTTCAGGCGTCAATGCTGAATACTTTGGTTCCGTTGCTGTTTCGGAAGGAAATGCGAGACAACTCAGAAAAGACTCTTTTTTAACGCTTGGCATAACGCTGGTTTTTCTTATAGTCTTTATTGCCTGGTACTTCAAAAAGAAACGGGCTCCTTTTATTATTATGCTGCCGGTGCTGCTGGGCGCCTTATTTTCCCTTTCCGTAATATATCTCATGAAAGGAACAATATCCGTCATTGCGCTGGCGGCTGGATCCATTGTGCTCGGTATTGCAATAAATTATTCGCTGCACGTATATAATCATTTTCGCCACCGCCGCGATATGCGCGCGGTGATTGCCGACCTGGCTTTCCCACTGACCATCGGGGGACTCACAACCATTGGCGGCTTCCTGGGACTTCAGTTCGTAAAATCCGAAATGTTGAAGGATCTGGGCTTGTTTGCCGCCTTCAGCCTGATCGGCGCTTCACTCAGCTCACTGATCTTTCTTCCGCAGCTCATCACGGCCGGGGGAGTTCCGGCAAGCGGGAAAAGAGAAACGGAAAGAAGTTCCTGGATACTCCGGTTTTCAAACTACCATCCGGAAAAAAATAAGTTTGTTATAGCTGCAATTTTCCTGCTGACCGTCGTCTTTGCCTTTACTATGAACAGTGTGGGTTTTGACCAGGACATGATGCATATGAATTACATGCCGGATAAGCTGAAGAAGTCAGAAGCGACGCTCGACAGGATCAACGAATATAGTTTGCGATCCGTTTACCTGGTAACGGATGGGAAAAATCTGGATGAAGCATTGGAAAAACAGGAACAGCTGGACAAAAGCATATCGAAACTGCACGAACAGCACATCATCAGGAAATACTCTGCAGCATTCCATTTACTGATATCCGATTCCTTGCAGAGATCCAGGATCCGGCACTGGAACCGATACTGGACGGAAGAAAAAAAATCTCANNTCCCTGGTTACACTTTTAAATGTCGCGCCCGAAGATAAGCCGGCCATTTATAAGACTTTTTCCAATGATCCGCAGGTAACTGTCATTGACCGGGAATACCTCACTTCCAAACTTGTCAATATCGTCAGCTCCGATTTTGGCCAGATCGGCTGGATGACATCAATAATGGTTTTTCTGGTGTTGCTGCTTACGTATGGACGAATAGAATTAACGCTGGTTTCCTTTATCCCCATGATCATTGCTTTTGTATGGATACTGGGGATCATGGGTGTGGCCGGACTCCAATTCAATATTGTAAATATTATTTTATCCGCCCTGATCTTTGGTTTGGGAGACGATTACAGTCTGTTTATTATGGACGGATTGCTGCAGGAATACCGAACGGGGAAAAAGAATCTTTCTTCCTATAAATCTTCCATCGTTCTTTCCGCAATCACTACACTGGCGGGATTGGGAGTTTTAATATTCGCAAGGCATCCTGCTCTCAGATCGATTGCCCTCGTTTCAATTACCGGAATTCTCAGCGTGGTGATCATTGCCCAGGTACTTATTCCTTTCATGTTTCATTTTCTGATCACTAACCGTGTAAAGAAACAACGCTTTCCATGGACCGCTTCCGGCTTGTTCAAATCCATCTTCTCGCTCAGCTATTTCGCCCTGGGCAGCCTGATTGTAACGGGTTGCGGGCTGATCCTTGTGCAATGGAATCCGTTCAATAGGGGAGAAAATAAGAATGGAATGGGAAAAAGACTTTATCACCGGATACTTTCCGCCTATACCTGGTCCGTCCTTTACATCATGGGGAATGTAAAAAAGAAAATAATCAATCCTCAACATGAAGACCTGTCAAGACCTGCTGTAATGATAGCAAATCACCAGTCATTCCTGGACATACTTATTATGACGATGCTTTATCCTAATGTGGTGCTGTTGACGAATGAATGGCTCTGGAATTCGCCACTTTTTGGTAAACTGGTGAAGATGGCTGGCTACTACCGTGTGGCAGAGGGCATAGAAAATGGGATCGATCTCCTCTCAGAAAAAGTAAAATTGGGTTATTCGATAGTTGTGTTTCCGGAAGGGACACGCACTACGGATGCCCAGATCAAAAGATTTCATAAGGGCGCATTTTTTCTTGCGGAAAAATTGCAGCTGGATATCCTTCCCATCCTTATACATGGAACGGCTTATACTATGTCCAAGGGAGATTTCCTGCTCAAAGACGGGAGGGTTACCATAAAATATCTCCCCAGAATATCTCCAGATGACAATTCTTATGGAGAAACCTATACCGAGCGTGCAAAATCAATCGGAGGATATTTCCGAACGAAATATGCAAGCCTGAAAGCCTGCGAGGAGCAACCGGCTTATTTCCGGGAACAACTCATTTATAATTATCTCTATAAGGGGCCGGTATTGGAATGGTACTTAAAGATCAAAACCCGCCTGGAAAAAAATTACCAGTTGTTCCATGAACTCATGCCGCGCGAGGGACAAATTCTGGACCTCGGATGCGGTTATGGATTTATGAGCTGGCTGCTCCATTTTGCTGGTCCTGAAAGAAATATTACCGGATTTGATTATGATGAAGAAAAAATTGCTGTCGCCAACCATTGCTTCAGTCGTGACGAAGGAATCCGCTTTTTCGAGGCCGATATTTCAGAAATCCAGCTGGATTCGCCGGATGGCATTATTCTGGCCGACTCGCTGCATTATCTGCAACCTGAAAAGCAGGTGCTTTTGCTCGAACAGTGTATGGATCGTCTCAACCCTGGCGGGGTGCTGGTGATCAGGGACGGCGACCGGGACCTGAAAGAAAGACATAAGGGAACCAGGCGAACGGAGTTTTTTTCGACCCGATTATTTGGATTCAATAAAACGGTTCACAAGAAATTATTCTTTTTGTCGGGCGATTCTATCCGTGAAATGGCAACACGCAGAAATATGACCTGCCGCACTATAGATCCTTCGAAATACACTTCAAACCTTATTTTCGTAATAACCCATCCCGCATACGATGAAAAAGTTTGACGTTTTGATTATTGGCAGTGGCATGGGCGGCCTCGTCTGCGCAAATATTCTCAGCCGGGAAGGATACCGGGTTTGCATGGTTGAAAGAAATAAGCAACTGGGCGGTTGTCTTCAAATCTTTGTTCGTGACAAGGTAATTTTTGATTCCGGGGTCCATTATCTCGGCGGGCTCGACCAAGGTCAGAACCTTTACCAGATATTTAAATGGCTGGGCCTGATGGACCAACTGCAACTCGAAAGAATGGATGAGGCGTTTGATCACATCGTGTTGGAAGGCGATGATAAAATTTATGAAATAGCCCAGGGTTATGATGCCTTCATTCAAAGGCTGACCCGCGATTTTCCGGAAGAAGGCAATGCGATCCTCAAATATTGCAATACGATAAGGGAAATCTGCGACTATTTTCCAATGTACCGTTTGCAAACGGAAGCCGGTGGAAAGGAAAAGCTGGAAGTAATGGGAATCTCTGCCCGGATTTTTATTGATCAGCTGACACAAAATAAAAAATTGCGTGCTGTGCTTGCTGGCAACAATATGTTATATGCAGGAGCAGGTGAACAAACTCCTTTGTATGTACATGCGCTGATCTTGAACAGTTATATGGAAAGTGCATGGAGGTGCGTGAACGGGGGATCCATGATTACCAGGGTACTGGCCGCAAATATCCGTGCAAACGGATCCGTTATCCTGCGCAAACGGGAAGTGAGTCAGTTGATCGTGGAAGACGGATCGGTAAGCCACGCCTTATTAAAAGACGGGACCCGGATTGCTGCAAATTATTTTGTTTCAAATACAAATCCCGTAAATACATTCAGGATGACGGAAACCCCGCTCATCCGTCCGGTCACACGCAAGCGCCTGGAAAATATGAAGAATACGATTTCTTCGTTTATCATCAATATCGTATTTAAACCGGGTTGTTTCCCATATGTAAAACACAACTATTATTATGTGAGAGCAGGATCGGAATGGAATATGGAAGCTTACGACGAGAAAGAATGGCCCTTGGGGTATGCATTATACATGGCTCCATCAAAGCGGACCAGCGAATTTGCCGATGGGATGACTATTTTTGCATATATGCGTTATGAAGAAGTTCTCCCCTGGGCCTCGAGTTTCAATACTGTAACCTCAAAACAGGACCGGGGTCTTGCGTATGAAAAATTTAAGCGCAGGAAGGCGGAGAAGCTGCTGGGTAAAGTGGAAGAAAAATTCCCCGGCATCAGGAATTGCATAAAGACTTATTATACGTCCACTCCCTTATCTTACCGGGATTATATCGGGAACGATGATGGGAATCTTTATGGAACCGTGAAAGATTACCGGGGTCCACTTGCCGCACTGGTTGCTCCCAAAACAAAAGTTCCGAATTTATTCCTTACCGGGCAGAGCCTGAACCTGCATGGTATTCTGGGAACGGCCATCAGCGGATTGATCACGGCGGCGGCCCTGATGGGTAAAGATGATTTCATTGAAAAAATCAGAAATGCCTGAAAGAAGGAAATTGCTCAGAAGATTTTTGCGGATGCTGGGAGTTCTTCTCCTGTTGATCCTGATCGGGATCGTGTACATCCTTATAGTGTCCAAAACCAACCCACCCGAAATTGCGGATCGTTCCGCCCTGAGCTGGCAGCGAACTGAAAATGCGCCAGGATTTTACAGTTTGAAAAACAACTGGTTCAGGAAAAGCGAATCCGGACTCTTTGAATTATACGTGGAGGGGAAACCCTACGAACGTGGGGTGGCAAATGGTAAGCTAACTAAAGAACTGCTGCAGAAGCAGGAGGAATATTTCAATGACCAGATCAACCGGATGATTCCTTCAAAATTCTATTTGCACTTCCTTAAATATTTCGTCGGTTGGTTCAACAGGGATCTGGACAAATATGTAATGCCTGAATACAAAGAAGAAATTTACGGAATCTCGGCTTCTGCTTCGGATAAATATGATTATGTCGGTAACAAATACCAGCGCATATTGAATTATCATGCCGCACATGATATTGGTCATGCTTTGCAGAACCTGGCGCTGGTGGGCTGCACTTCCTTCGGGACCTGGGGGAGTAAATCAGCCGACGGAAACATGATCATCGGAAGGAATTTTGATTTTTATGTTGGAGATCATTTCTCCGAAAATAAAATTGTCGCATTTGTAAATCCCTCTGAAGGCCATAAATTCATGTCTGTTACCTGGGGCGGGTTTATTGGTGTAGTGTCCGGGATGAACGAAAAGGGTCTGACGGTAACGATCAATGCTGCTAAATCCAGTATTCCCACGGGTTCGGCAACGCCAGTATCGCTTGTAGCGCGTGAAATCCTCCAGTATGCGCAGAATATTTCAGAAGCCACTGCTATAGCCCGGAAGAGGAAAATGTTCGTGTCTGAATCTTTTCTTGTGGGTTCTGCGGAGGATGGGAAAGCGGTGATCATAGAAAAAACACCGGATTCTATGGCGGTGTACGATCCCGATAAAAATTATATTATTTGTGCAAACCATTTTCAGAGTAGTGGTTTGGGGAAATTGAAATCGAACCAGGCGCAGATCCGGGAAAGCGCATCTGAATATCGCTACCAGCGATTGGAGGAAATGCTGGACTCCACAAAAGAAAATACGGTAATCAGAACCGTAGCCATTTTGCGCGACCGGCGGGGAATGCATGATCAAGACATCGGAATCGGAAATGAAAAAGCAATTGATCAGCTCATTGGGCACCATTCGATTGTATTCGAGCCAAATAAAGGCCTGGTATGGGTCTCGACAGCGCCATGGCAGCTAGGCAAATATGTATGTTACGATCTGAAAAAAGTATTCGCCATGGCCGGAATGAAAACCAATCAGGAAATTTCGGATAGCAGTCTGAATGTTCCGGCGGACCCGTTCCTGCTCACCACGCAATTCCAGGATTTTCTCCGGTTCAGGAAATACAAGCAAGCAATTATTGATGGAGAAACGGTGGCTCCCGATAGTCTGATTGCGAGCAATCCCGATTTTTATCAATCCTATGAACTGGCGGGGAATGAATACTTCAAAAGAAAAGATTATCGCCATGCTGCGGATTATTACCGGCAGGCGCTGACAAAAGTAATCGCAACAAAGGGGGAAGAAGACTATATTCGGAACCAAATCAAAAAAGCAGAGGAGAAATCAAATTGAAAAAATGATTATCGGAACGGGCATTGATATGATCGAAGTGGAACGCGTAGCTGAGCGCGTGGCGCGGGATACTGGATTCCGGGAAATGGTATTTTCTACTGCGGAGATTGAATACTGCGAATCCAAAGCGGACCCGTTTCAGCATTATTCGGCCAGGTTTGCTGCCAAGGAAGCATTCCTGAAGGCCATCGGCACGGGGTGGGATAACGGTTTAACGCTGCATGAGATTGAAATTGTAAATGAAAAAAATGGAAAGCCTTTGATCCGGCTTTCGGGGGATACAGCAAAGACACTTGGTCCATTAAATATCCGGTCCATTCATGTTTCCCTTTCGCACTTAAAATCCTATGCAAGTGCCGTAGTTATTCTTGAATCATGAACAACAATCTCCATAAGGGATATATGAATCCGGAAGGGATCCGGCGTATGCAGGAAAATAAATTAAAGGAGCTGCTGCAGTACCTGGACGGTCATTCACCCTACTACAGAAAAATATTCAGGTCGGCCGGGATTGATCTTAGTCGTATTGTTCAATTGGAAGACCTTCGCTTATTACCAACAACAGTTAAAGAGAACCTGCAGCAAAACAATGATGATTTTCTATGCGTGCCACGCACTGATGTAATAGAATACACTTCCACTTCCGGCACGTTGGGACTGCCGGTGACCATTGCGCTGACGGAAAATGATCTGTTAAGGCTTGCTTACAATGAGTTCAGTTCCTTTATTTGCGCAGATGGATCACCGGAAGACCTCTATCAGTTAATGCTGACACTTGACCGCCAGTTCATGGCTGGCATGGCCTATTATTCGGGAATACGAAAACTCGGCGCCGGTATCATACGTCTTGGTCCGGGCGTGCCCTCATTGCAATGGGAAACGATACTCCGGCTCCGTCCTACGGCCATTGTTGCCGTTCCGTCCTTTATACTTAAGCTGATACAATATGCTTTGGAACATCAGATCGATCCCAATCAATCATCTGTTAAAAAAGCTATCTGTATTGGGGAGAATATCCGGCAGCCTGACTTCTCTTTCAATGTTTTGGGGGCAAAGATCATGGAGAACTGGAATATCAGGCTATATTCAACCTATGCATCCACGGAAATGCAAACGGCTTTTACAGAATGTGAGGCAGGGAAGGGCGGGCACCAGCAACCGGAACTCGTGATCGTGGAACTGCTGGATGAGATGGATCAAGCTGTGAAAGACGGCGAACCCGGTGAGGTAACCATCAGCACGCTGGGTGTGGAAGGCATGCCCCTGTTAAGGTATAAAACCGGCGATATATGCGTGGCGCATCGCGAACCCTGTGTATGCGGACGTTATTCCATGCGTTTGTCACCGGTCATTGGCAGGAAAAAACAAAT
>PLEB01000153.1 GCA_003136915.1 Chitinophagaceae bacterium | reverse complement strand
CCGGCTTTTCAATTACTGCTTCTCGGTCCCCGTCTCTGCATGTTCTTCGTCCGCCAGTCCTGATATTGTTTAAATAAATCATCGCCCAGCACGGCCTGGATCCGCTTATCGGACTGATCAGTAATCACTTTCATTTTGGCTTTTTTATCATCCTCGCTCAAGGACTGATCCATGTAAATATCCCTGCGCTGAGGCATGAATTCCTGATTAATAGCAACAACCGAATCTGCCTGAACGTCAGTCAGTTTCAGGTCTGTCTTCAATCTTTGCTTCATCTCAGCTGCCCTGGCCGCCGGATCCTGTTGCTGGGCAAAGCTGTTAACAGAAGAAAACAGGGCCAGCATCACGATGGCACCTGCAATGATTTGTTTCATTGTCTGAGGTTTTGTTGTAAGAGGTAAGGAATCCAATTATATGCCAGAGCGGGGAATTTATCCACCCATTATGCAGACGGTAAAAGGGTATATTCCACCGGATCAATAAGCGCTTTCAGAACTTCTGTAAATTGCGGCTATGAAGCAATACCTGGATCTTCTCCGTCATGTGTCAGATGACGGGGTTCAAAAATCCGACCGGACCGGCACCGGCACGATCAGCTGTTTTGGATACCAGATGCGGTTCGACCTTAGCCAGGGGTTCCCCCTTGTAACTACCAAGAAACTCCATCTGAAAAGCATAATTTACGAACTACTCTGGTTCCTGAAAGGAGAAACGAATATCCGCTACCTGAATGAGCATGGTGTAAGTATCTGGAATGAGTGGGCGGATGATCGGGGTGAGCTGGGCCCTGTTTACGGAAAACAATGGCGGAGCTGGGAAGGAGCCAATGGAAAGCAGGTGGATCAGATCGCCGGATCCATTCAGCAGTTGAAAAAAAATCCTGACAGCCGCCGGATTATCGTAAGTGCCTGGAATGTGGCTGACCTGGAAGAGATGGCGCTCATGCCTTGTCATGTTTTATTTCAGTTTTATGTAACTCCACCTGAGATCTCGGGGGGGAGAGGCAGCTTAAGTTGTCTGCTTTATCAACGCAGTGCAGATGTATTTCTTGGGGTTCCATTTAATATAGCTTCGTATGCCTTGCTCACCCTGATGGTAGCCCAGGTTTGCGGGCTGGAACCCGGAGAGTTCATCCATAGTTTCGGGGATGTGCATCTGTACAATAATCACCTCGAGCAGGCAAAACTTCAGTTGACAAGAACGCCAAACGCATTGCCTACAATGAAACTCAACCCGGAGGTGAAAGATATTTTTGAATTTCATTTTGAAGATTTCAAGCTTGAAAATTACCAGCCCCACCCGCTGATTAAAGCGCCGGTAGCGGTTTAAATCCGGAAATGAAATGAAACTCGCTATTATTGTCGCCGCCTCGGAAAATAATGTGATCGGGAAAAGAAATAAAATGGCCTGGAATCTTCCGGAAGACATGCGCTTTTTTAAAAACACAACCTGGGGGCTTCCGCTCATCTTAGGAAGGAAAACCTATGAAGCCCTCGGAAGAAAGCCATTGCCGGGGCGATTTAATATCGTCATCACGCGCCAGCAGGACTATGGCTCCGCGAATCCGGGTGTTCAGGTTGCACCTGATCTGGCTGAGGCTATCAGGCTGGCTGAACAAACAGACTGCAAGACGGCATTTATTGGCGGGGGCGGACAGCTCTATGCCGAATCCATCCGGCAGTGTGATATCCTTTATATCACACGGGTAAAAGCTGCGCTTGATGGAGATGCTTTTTTTCCGGAAATACCCCGGGATATATTTCAACTGAGCCACTCGAAGGAAGTCCCCGCAGATGAAAAACACGCTTATGCCATGGACTTTCAAACCTGGACGAGAAAAAATTTCCTACCGGCATAACGGACTAATGCGCGAACATGTATTCCACCACCGAGCTTGCCATTAAATATCTAAACTATGCCTGGCGGGCTTCCAATGGAAAGGGTCATGGCATCCATTCTCCTTTTGTTTATGAATTCGTGGTGAAAGTGCTAAACGATCACCGGAATTTTTATCCTTATGCCGAAATTGAAAAGCGAAGATCAGCATTGCAGAAGGACCACAGAATGATCTCCATCGAGGACCGTGCTGAATGCACCGTTGCCGGCGGAGAAGTAAAAATCGCAGATATCGCGCAACGATCCCTTTCCTCCAAAAGATTCGGACAACTTTTATTCCGGATCGTAAACTATTACCAGCCTGAAAATATCATTGAGCTGGGCACCTCGTTGGGAATTTCGGGCGCTTATCTGGCGGCAGCCAGCCCTGACAGCTCATTAGTCACATTGGAAGGCAATCCTTCCATCTCGCAAACAGCAGCAGAAACATTTAGAATGCTCAATTTGAAGAATATCCGCCAGGTAACAGGAAAATTTGATAATACCTTGAGCGATGTTATTTCATCTGCTCCTCCGTCTGATCTGGTTTTCATTGATGGTAACCACAGGAAAGAACCAACATTAAAATATTTCCGGCAATTTCTGAATAAAAAATCTGCGGATTCCATATTCATTTTTCATGATATTCACTGGAGCAGGGAAATGGAAGAAGCCTGGCGGATCATCCGGGACCATCAGGAAGTGATGATTACCATTGATTTATTTTCAGCCGGGTTTATTTTTTTTGGAGAAAGTTTCCGCGTTAAACAAGATTTCATTATCAGATTTTGAGCGTGACCGATCGGTTTTTCAAATATGAAAGCCCAGGATCTATTGATCAGTATGCAAAACCTAAATACGGAGGCATTGACACCTGAACTTCCGCAAAAGTTAATTGCAACTTTAATAAAGTTGGACCAATTCGATGAGGTTGCTTTTTGTGCCGTGCATGAATCCGGAGAACAAGTGAATTCCGTGCGTTTTAACACGGGTAAAATCATGATGGCTGAAGGAAGATGGCCGCCATCCATTTCGCAACCGCCATTTCCCCTGGCCGGAAGAATACCCTGGACAAGCAACGGCTATTATGTTTCGGCCAGACCCTCCTTCACGTTAGACCCCTTGTTTCATGCAGGAACTTATTACGTTCAGGAAGCATCAGGAATGTTCCTGGAACATGCATTGCGCAATATCCTCGATCTGTCCGTGCCACTGAAGGTGCTGGATCTTTGTGCTGCTCCCGGCGGAAAATCTACCTTGATACAGGGATTAATTTCCAAAGATTCTTTGCTTGTAAGTAATGAGGTGATCAAAACGCGCGTCCCGGTACTCCATCAAAATCTGGATAAATGGGGTTTGGCGAATGCGTTCGTGTCCTGCAATGACCCCAGGGATTTTAAAAAAATGCCGGGATTCTTTGATATACTGCTGGTAGATGCGCCATGCAGCGGCAGTGGTCTTTTCCGAAAGGATCCACGAGCGATTTTAGAATGGAGTGAAAACGCAGTTAAACTATGCAATCAGCGGCAACAAAGAATCCTTGCCGACGCCTGGGTTAGTTTAAAGGAGAATGGTATTTTGATATATTCCACCTGTTCATACTCACCAGAGGAAAATGAAGACATCCTCGATGTGTTATTAAATAATTACGAATGCAGCTCTATTCCAATACCCCTCGATCCTTCATGGAATATTATAGAAACCCGTTCAGCGAGTGCAAAGGGATACGGTTATCGTTTTTATCCGGACAAATTAAAGGGGGAAGGATTATACCTGGCGGTTGTGCAAAAAAAGTCAGCAACCATTCATTTTCCAAGGAATTCAGATAAAACGGATTCCATATCAAATAAGGAAAAATCTTACTTAAGGAAATACCTGCCTGACAAAACCCTTCAATTCACCCGTATCAATGAACGGATCCATGCTATGCCGGCGGATCTGATACCTGATTTATTGTTGATGAAGAAATTTTTATATTTGAGGAAAGCCGGTGTATTAGCCGGAAAAATGGGCTCAGATGAATGGGTGCCCGATCATGAACTGGCCCTTAGCACCGGATTAAACTCACAGATTCCAACACTGCGACTTAGCCTCCGGGATGCATTAAAATACTTACGCCGGGAAAATTTTGCCCCGGACACACAAATGAAAGGATGGATGCCCGTTAGTTTCCAGGACCAGAAACTGGGCTGGGTCAAGATACTCTCAAACCGGATAAACAACTACTTTCCCAAATCCTGGCGTATACTGAAATAAAAGGACCAATCGGAGCTAACCCGCCGGTTTTTAATATTTTATTTGCAAGATTATTCGGGATCTTTACGTTTATCCAAAAAACAAGCCCATGAAGAGTCTGATCGCCGGTCTGTTCTGTATGATGCTGATGGCATCCACGGCAGTTGCCCAGCATGCACCGCTTCAGATTGAAGGTATCAATGGAAACTTCTACCTGGTTCATATTGTGGTTGCAAAAGACAACTGGTATAGCATCGGAAGACTCTACAATGCAAGCCCCCATGATATTGCCACTTATAACAGCATGGGTTTTGACAGGACACTGGAGATTGGTCAGCAGATCAATATCCCACTTACTTCAGCCAATTTCGATCAAAAACAGAAAAAAACGTCTGCAGAAACGCTGATACCTGTCTATCACACGGTTCAGGATAAAGAATGGGCATTCCGGCTGAGCTCCATTTATAACGATGTCCCCGTAACCAGCCTAGAAAAATGGAACAAAATTAAACGCGACGACCTAAAGGAGGGCATGTCGGTTATTGTAGGGTTCCTGAAAGTAAAATCTGATCAATCGCTATTTGCATCCGTACCTCCTGCATCGCCCGGGGCAGGAAAAATGGAGGCCATTGCAGAAAAGTCCGTGGACTCCAAAATCATTGACCAGCCTGCTCAAACTGTTACCACTTCGCAGACCAAAATAGTTTCTTCGCCCACGGTCTCGGCAAGTTCTAACAGCAGCAGTACGGAGCGCGTTAATAGCTATGCTGCTAGTCACGCTGCGGGCGGATTTTTCAGTTTCAACTATCTTGGAAACAGCAACAGATCTGTCAACGGCCAGGCAGGCACTTTCAAGAGCACGAGTGGGTGGACCGATGGTAAATATTATGCACTCATCAATGGTGTTCCCGTAGGAACGATCGTCAGGATCAGTAGTAATGGAAGATCAGTTTATGCGAAAGTGTTGGGCCAGCTTCCGGAAATGAAAGAAAGTAATGGATTAATTACGCGTATCAGCAATGCCGCTTCTTCAGAACTGGGCACCGGTGAAGGCCGGTTTGTAGTGGAAATAAAGTATTGACGAATTATTTTTTCTTATCGTGTCCTCCGCCATCTTCAGGTTTCTGGCAGCAGGTGGGTAATTTCTGGTATGCCTCGGGATTAGCAGTTACATCATCGGCATCATAGCCTATATTGGCAATGGCGGCCCTGATATTTTCAATGCTTGTTCTGTCCCAGAGATAGATTACTTTGGCTGTTTTTCTTTTGTAGTCCACGGTTATTTTCTGAACACCATCCTCACGGCTGATATATTTTTCAATCCGGTCCTTACATTCGTCACACTGAACGGTCGGAACCTTGATCGTTGCTGTTTCAATTGCACCTTTTCTCACTACCTGTGCATGGGAAAAGACAAAAAAAGAACTGAACAAAAGGGAGAGGAAAATGAGTTTTTTCATGGGATAAAGTTAAAAGTAAAAATTAAAAAGTAAAAGTTAAAAAAGGAACCACGGAGTCTGATTTTTACTTTTTACTTTTTAATTTTTAATTATCTCCCCCATCCACCAGGATCCATCCTCCAACTAAACAAAATCTCCTGTTGTGCAACCGATATCATACCTTTTTCGACGGCGAGACCGATCAGGGTAGAATAATCCGTTAAGGACCTGGACGGGATGCCAGCTGCTTCAAGATTTCTTTTCGCTTCCTCAAAACCGTAATTAAAAATGGAAACCAGGCCAATAACATGCAGTCCTGCCAGACGAACCGCTTCAACCACCTGGAGACTGCTTTTCCCGGTCGATATCAGATCTTCAATAACTACGATCTTTTTGCCAGGTTCAAAATATCCTTCAATCTGATTTCCCATGCCATGTTCCTTAGGTCTTGAGCGAACATAAATAAACGGAAGCTTGAGCTGGTCTGCCGCCATGGCTCCCCAAGCGATCCCTGCCGTAGCAACGCCGCCCAGCCATTCTGCGTCAGCGAATTCCTCAAAGATCAGATTGCACATTTCAGATTTGATGAATTCCCTTATATGCGGAAAAGAAAGCACTTTCCGGTTATCGCAATAAATCGGGCTCTTCCAGCCTGAAGCCCAGGTAAATGGTTTCTCGGGACTGAGCCTTATGGCCTGAATCTGCAAAAGCTTCTCGGCAACTGCCTTTTCGTTAGTCATTACGTGAAGATAAAAATTCTGCGTGGTTTTTTTTATATCGTTGCAGCAGTCGGTTATATCTTTGGTCTGCAGTATATGGAAGCTTCAGTTAGCATGATCATTCGGGCGGCCGGGGGACTGGTGGAAAACGATCGGGGAGAAGTGCTATTTATTTACAGGCGAAATAAATGGGATCTTCCAAAAGGGAAAATAGAGGATGGGGAACTGCCGGATGAATGTGCGTTGCGCGAAGTAAAAGAAGAAACCGGCATCAGGGAACTGGAGCTTGGATCGTTTCTGCTGATTACATGTCATCGATATGAAGAGCAGGGAGCGGAAATATTAAAGGAAACCCATTGGTACAAGATGAAAGCGGCAGGAGATCAACCTATGGTTCCCCAGTTGGAAGAAGACATCACGGCGCTGAAGTGGGTTGGGAAAAAGCAATTGGACGAAATGAAACAAAACACTTATCCCAATATTCTTGAAGTGCTGATGGCGGGAGGGCATTAAACCCCATCTGTCTTTTTGCGTATAATGTATACCGTTAGCCTGCTGGCGCAGATGAGTTTTTCCTGCTGATCTACAATTTTGATTTCCCAAACATGGGAAGATGCTCCGATGTGAAGGGGGATGGCCGTAGCTGTTACAAAACCTTCCCGAACGCTTCGCAGGTGGTTGGCATTGATTTCCACACCAACGCAAATAAATTGTTGCGGATCGATAACCATCGCTGCCCCCACACTCCCAGCAGTTTCAGCAAGCGTAGCCGAGGCTCCCCCATGCAATAATCCATATGCCTGCTTTGTGCGGTGATCCACCGGCATGATAGCCTTCAGATAATTTTCTCCCAC
>PLEB01000321.1 GCA_003136915.1 Chitinophagaceae bacterium | reverse complement strand
AATTTCATAAATCCCAGAAGTGCCCCCCAAAAATAAAAAGGATCACTGTTAACTCCTTGTTCCCCGCCTCTTCCTGTTATGGCATTATAATTTTCACAGACCAGGTGATCCGTTTTCCAGTTCTTTAATAACAGGGCCCCTGATTTTTCAAGCAATACCTTGGAGGCTTCATCGAGATGATGTTTTCTAAGTCCCAGGTAAACTAAAAAATTCAGTGGCGCCCAGATCCTGCCCTGCCAGTAATTCTGCGCTTTAAAGGAGGTATCATTCCGTGGAACGGAAGGCAGCATCCATTCGCCGAAAAATTCATCCGGATTAAAAAAATGTTCCTTTATCATTCGGTCGGCCATCGCTTTATCCGGCGCCTCCGTTAACAATGAATAAAATGACGTAGGTGAAATGCGATCAGAAAACAATCCATTGTCCACGCGCTTATTCCGGTATATGCCGGTTTTATCATCCCACAACCGGTTCAGGTTGCCCGTATATAATTTTTCCCTGGCGATTAATTCCTTATAATCATCCATTTTGTTTAAAATCCGCGCAATATCTGAAAGCGCCTCACAATCCTGGATATAGAGGCTGTTTAAACCCACATCCCAGAGTTGTAATAATCCATTGGTGCTATCAAAAGGAATATCAAAATACATCGGGGCATTATCCATACCGGATTCGAAGGATGCACCCTGTCTTTGATTAATACCACTTTCCTTTCTCTCCCAATAATTATTGCATATCGGATCGTAATCATTAGAACCCCACACCAGCAAGCCTTTGAGGTCCCGTTTTGCGGCCCACCACCTGTTCCACTTTAGTAATTTGTCATAAAGAAGTGCCAAAAACCATTTTTCTTTATATCTGCGATAGATTTCGCGGACACAAAATGAGCCCACCGGCGGTTCAGAACGGTCCCGGCTTTTCATGAGTGCATCCGCAAAATTCGGCACAAATCCACTTTCTGTTATTTCGTTGGTGATGGCAATTGCATTCGCATAAGCCAGGTTCTTATTATAGAGTGAAGCCATATAAGCGGCGAAGTAATTGTCCCATTCGAATAATACATAACCGCCATGCTCAACACTCCATGCCCTGCTGACCGGAGTTATGACCCGTCGATTCAAGGGTTCATAGATCGTATTCCAGGCAATCGAACTTTGCATAATTTCAAAGGCTGACGACAGTGAATCATACACTTGCTTTTTCACAAGTAATGAATGGCTTTCCCGGTCAATGATTTGTTCAATTTCAGCAAGGGCATAATATCTTCCGGTAGAAAAACCGACCGGCCGATTTATCGGATAAATATTATAGCTGTTATTTATTTTGACATCCGGATCCCTCATGGGGGCAGTGGTGGAATAAAAAACCGTCTTTTTATTTCCAATGGTCCATTGCATATGGCTTCCGCTTTTTGAGACCGATCCGTCCTTTTGCCAAAGGATTCCTGCTGCTGCAATGACCACCGGTTTTTTGTAAGCAATCACTTCAAGCGGGGTAACCAGTATTACCAGATTGTTTTTGTCCGTTGCGGTTTGAATCCGGAACCGCATACGCTCCCAATCCACTTCTAGCCCGGTATAAGATCCGTTATCTGCATGCGCACCCAAAATCAACCGCTGTTCCGGCTGGCCGGTCAGTGGATTTATCATGACCCATCCGTTTTGGTACTCTTTCAATGCGAGATTGATGCTCATGCCATCCGGCAGGTATACATAATTTACCTGGCTATAGGTATCCCAGGTATTCCAACCCCTGCCAAGTTTCTGTTGCAGCTCGGATTCGTAAACCGAACGGGACGCCGGTTGTGCTTGTAACTCTAACACGGCAAACAGACATGTTATAATTAAATAAACGTTTCTCATAAACTCATCCATTCGAAATAAAACATGAATGACCGTTCAGGACCTTTCAAACAACAACACCTGGTTTAAGGATGAAGAAAAATGCAATTTCCCTATTAGAACGGTGGGCTTTTTATATAGGCGGTATCAAGGAATTCGAATTTCACGAATACATTCGTATAAGCAATCCGGCAATATTTTAGTTGTAGAATATTGCGATTCAAAAATATTTTCTCATGTGACCGTGAGGTCCATAACCAAGCCATTGTTTCTACAATTGGCTTGCTTTTTTTATGAACCTCTTTAAAGGTAAGGGAAATATTTTATTGATAGGGCGCGTAGATTTGGTTGACAGTTGACCATATAATTCTCCTATATTTACACAATACCCGCGGTCCCTGATGGCAGAAATCTCCCTAGCCCGTTTGAGAAGGGCGAATGCTGTTTATTTTTTTATTTCCGGATTTGGATATTCCAGTTGGACCTCCCGCATTCCCGTCATTAAGGAATCTCTCAAATTAAATGATGCGCATTTTGGCACCCTCCTTTTCATGATGCCCGTGGGTCTGATCATTACTATGCCCTTTACAGGAAAGCTTCTGGATCATTTTAAAAGCCGGACCATTATGCTTTGCGGGGCCATGATCTACAATGTAGTGCTCATTTGCCTGGGATTCAGTCCCTTTGCCTGGGTGCTCGCCATCGTATTATTTTTCTTTGGTGCATCCCGCAACCTCATGAACCTCTCGATGAATGCCCAGGCCATAGGTGTGCAGGCACTTTATCACCGCTCTATCATGAGTTCCTTTCATGCAGTATGGAGCCTGGCTGGATTTGCCGGTGCAGCAATCGGCTACCTGATGGTAACGACCAATATCATTCCCGGCTGGCACCTTCTCGGCGTTAGCCTGTTGCTGAGTTCCCTCACCCTGTATTTTTATCGCGATACCCTGGACCAGGTGCCTGACCATAAGAACAAGAGGCCGCTTTTTTCACTGCCGCCGAGGGGCATGCTGGTCTTCTCCCTTATCTGTTTTGGTTCGATGGCCTGTGAGAATACCATGTACGACTGGAGCGGGATCTATGTCAAGCAAGTGCTACACGGATCCAATGGATTGGCAACGATTGCATTTGTGGTCTATATGGTTGCGATGACCACGGGTCGGATGCTGGGCGACCGGTTGGCGGACAGATTCGGTATCCGGTTTGTCATCCGGAGCAGTGGCATCCTGATATTCTGCGGACTTACCACAACGGTACTTTCGCCATACATACCACTCACCATGGCCGCATACCTCCTAACAGGTCTTGGCGTATCCTGTGTAGTTCCATTTGTATTCAGTCTGGCTGGGAAAATACCCATGTCAAACCCTGGCGCTGCCCTCGCTTCCATTTCATCTATCGGATACCTGGGTTTTTTATTGATACCGCCAATGATCGGTTATGTGGCGCAATCCTCGAGCCTGCGCGTGTCCTTTGCTATCATTGCTACCATGGGATTGCTGATCATGTACCTGAGCCGGAAAATAAAAATTCAGGAAAAAAAGTAATCATTGTTTTTCAGCAAGTGGAACCAGCTCTTTTATCATCCACAAATCGCAACCGAAATGTCCTGATTTGCCGAGTGGCCCAGGTAAATAGGCAAACCCTGCTTTTTCATAAAGACCCAGGGCGTTGCGCAGTTCAGGCATGGTTTCCAGATAGATCTTTTTAAATCCGAATTCTCTGCCTTTGTCAAAGCAGGCTTCCATTAACCAGTGGCCGATGCCTTTTCCCCGCGCTTCTGGCACGAGGTATAATTTTACGAGTTCACAATAACCCTCTGGCAAACCAGGCGTAGGAAAAACACCGGAACCGCCAATCATTTTGCCTTCCATCTCCGCAATAAAGTAAAAAGAATTCGGCGTTTGAAATAAGCTGAATAAATCATCCGTAGTCGGATCGAAATAAACGGTCCCGGGTTTATTTGCACCGAATTCTTTTAATATACTTCTAACAATGGATGCGATATCCGGGTTGTCCTCCTTTTTTATTGGTCTGATCAGGAACTCTTTCATATCCGTATCCTTAGGATATCTCAATTTCAGTTTTGATAATTAAAATTTACCATCTGCTTTTCTTTGTTGCAAGAATAGAATAAATCATTGGAATTTTATCATCCAAATGGTTTATCCGGTATTTACCAGGTTCAACTTCCCTGGTATGGCTAAAGCAATTGTAAGGAGAATAATCATATTCGTTGAATGCATTGATTTCAAGTCCGTTTATGATCAGGCTATTGATCAGTTCACCCAGACTATGATTCCAGCTTACAAAATCCTGCTTTATAGGCGCTTCCCTGTCAGCATAGGTACCGGTTTCTGTTTCGAATATCGCCCCCTTATTGAAATAGTTATATCCCACTTTGCTGAAATCATCATCAAACATCCAAACGACAGGATGAAACTCAACCATAACAAACTTTCCTTTGGGTTTCAAATACCGTGAAATGATCTCAGCCCATTTACCCAGGTCCGGTAACCAGCCGATCGTTCCATAACTTGTGAATACGATATCAAATTGTTCATCCAGGTGTTGCTGCAGGTCGTAAAGATTACAGCATATGAATTTGGTTTGAATCTTCAATTGCAATGCAAATTCTTTAGCCCTTTTAATCGCAGTATCCGATAAGTCGACACCAGTGGCGTTTGCACCCATTCTGCTTAATGAAATAGTATCCTGTCCAAAATGGCACTGAAGGTGCAAGATGCTTTTTCCGCTCACATCGCCCAATAAATTCAATTCTATGTTCTTCAGCGAAGATTTTCCGAGCAAAAAATT
>PLEB01000271.1:10012-10176 GCA_003136915.1 Chitinophagaceae bacterium | reverse complement strand
CTGGCCATTGGCCTGGATACCGTTCCTGAAAATAAAGAGAAATATGCCAATGAAGGATTGGTGCTCGCAAAAAAACTCGGCAATAAACAGGCAGCCGCAATGCTTTCCGGCGCTATGTATGCTGCCTCTAAGAACCCAAGCAATTCCGATCTGTTTAAATATGG
>PLEB01000271.1:0-10005 GCA_003136915.1 Chitinophagaceae bacterium | reverse complement strand
AATTCGCAGGGGCTGGCAGTAGATGCTTATGAAAAACTTGCCAAATTTGCCAGGTCCATTCCGGATTCTGCTAAATATAAAGATCAGACTGTTGCTGCCTATTATTATCTGGCCAGCTATTACAACGACATTAAAAAAGATAAGCCGAAAGCCGTTGAATATATGCAGAAGGTGCTGGAAGTAGATCCTTCCAATGCCACTGCAAGACAAATCATTGAACAGCTTACCCGGCCTCCGAAACCTGCTCCAAGAGCCAAACCGGCTGCAGGCAGAACGGGGGGNNGTTGACGGTTGACGGTTGATGGTTGATGGACTTTAGGTTCGAATTTGCACCTGATATCCGTCAACTGTAAACCGTCAACCTTTTTCGCGCTTACATCATTTCGGTGCAAAAACAATCCAATGGAAATTTGCTGTTGCTGCATTACTTTTGTTCAGCAACTGAAGATTCTTATGAACTCCATGCTATTGCAGGTAACGGATCTGGTTTCAAAATCGCATAGCTCATACAATTATCTGCCCATTGGCATTCAATTGCTTTTTGCGGGCGGCTTTGTATTTGCAGTACTTGCCGCTACCCATCTTCTCGGTCCCAAAAGGAATACGGACGAAAAACTTCAAAATTTTGAAAGCGGAATTGAGTCCGTAGGCAATGCAAGACAGCCTATGGCCATAAAATATTTCCTGGTAGCCATCCTGTTTGTTTTGTTTGATGTGGAAGTGATCTTTTTTTATCCCTATGCCGTGAATTTCCGCGAGTTGGGATGGAGCGGATTTGCAGAAGTATTGCTATTCGTTGCTTTTTTCCTGATTGGATTTGTATACATAATCAAAAAAGGTGCATTGCAGTGGGAGGATTGATGATGAGAACCGTTGTGCTGAGATAGTTGTTATATAGGAACCGGAAAATAATTTTCCGGGGATTCATCATCCGCCGGAGAATGTTAAAATCGATTAAAAAAATGGCAAGACCCGTAAGATTTAATGTACATACCAACCCCGCGAATGCCAAAGATCATATCAGCGTGGCCGACATGCCGGACGGATATCCTGGGGAAGGGTTTTTTGCAACAAAACTTGGGGATGTGGTGGGATTAGCCAGAAAGAATTCACTGTGGCCATTACCTTTTGCCACTTCCTGCTGCGGGATTGAATTCATGGCTACAATGGCCTCTCACTATGACCTGGCTCGTTTTGGCGCAGAACGGCTGGGGTTTTCTCCGAGACAATGTGATCTCCTGATGGTGATTGGGACAATTGCGAAAAAAATGGGCCCTATTGTCAAGCAGGTATATCTCCAGATGGCCGAGCCGCGCTGGGTAATGGCTGTTGGAGCATGTGCATCATCCGGCGGCATTTTTGATTCCTATTCTGTTTTGCAGGGAATTGATCAGATCATTCCCGTGGATGTATATGTTCCCGGATGTCCCCCGCGGCCGGAAGGGATCCTGGACGGCTTTATGCGTATCCAGGATCTGGTCGGCTCCGAGTCGGTACGAAGAAGAAACGGCGAAAAATATAGAGAATTGATGTCGAGTTATGGAATAAAGTGACTTGTTAATGTGGAAATGTGCTAATGTGCTAATGTGGAAATGTGAGAACTCGATTCATTGATTGGTTACTAATAATATTATTCTAAAAAAGATATAAATGCCAGAGATATTGAAAAATGACTGATTTGGAATCTATTTTCACATTTTCATATTTTCACATTTTCACATTCCCAAGATGTCTCTAACGAACCAAACTGTAAAAGAAAGACTGCAGAAACATTTCGAAGGGCAACTGGGCAGCTTCGAAGAACCATATGGCATGCTCAGCTTCGAGGCACCGAAAGAACTCAACCTCAAAATCATGCAGTTCCTCTATGATGATGAGGAATTGCGTTTCCAATTTCTCACCGATCTTACGGCTGTCCATTATCCACATCAACCCGGAAGAGAGCTGGCGATCGTTTATCACCTGCATAATCTTACCGACAATCTGCGCATCCGCTTCAAGGTTTATACAGATATTCAAAAGCCCGATATTTTTACTGCCACCCAATTATTTTCTGCCGCAAACTGGATGGAAAGAGAGACTTATGATTTTTTTGGAGTGAATTTCATCGGCCATCCGAACCTGAAGCGGATTTTGAACGTAGATGAAATGGATTATTTCCCGTTGAGGAAAGAATATCCGCTGGAAGACCAGACCCGGACTGATAAGGATGATGAGATGTTTGGAAGAGGATAGGGTGGAAAATGTGCTAATGTGAAAATGTGGAAATGTGGAAATTTGTGAATGAAGGAATTTGAAAATTTGGAAATGAAAGATAATTATATAGTGCTGTTAAATGGAATTTAAGTGCATTTAATTTACACATTAGCACATTTCCACATTTACACATTCAAATCAATGGTTTAATGCAAGAGCAGCATCATATCAAATTGCCGGAGGGGAGTATTGAGAAATCGACGACTACCCTGAACCTGGGACCCACCCATCCTGCCACCCACGGTGTATTTCAAAATATCCTGGAACTGGATGGAGAACGGATTGTTTCAGCAGAACAAACGATAGGATATATCCACCGCGCTTTTGAAAAGATTGCAGAGCGAAGACCCCTGTATCAGATCACGCCGCTGACCGACCGTCTGAACTATTGCTCTTCCCCGATCAACAATATGGGCTGGCACCTGACCTGCGAGAAATTGTTGAATGTGAAGACGCCAAAGCGGGTGGATTATCTGCGGATAATCATTATGGAGCTGGCGCGGATTTCCGACCATCTCGTATGTAATTCCGTGGTGGGTGTAGATTCAGGCGCATATACCGGATTCCTTTATGTAATGCAATACCGGGAACTCATCTATGAAATTTATGAAGAGGTCTGCGGATCCCGGCTTACGACCAACATGGGACGGATCGGAGGATTTGAAAGGAATTTTAGTAATGCCGCATTTGAAAAACTCGACAGGTTCCTGGCAGAATATCCGGATGTGCTGAAAGAATTTGAAAATCTTTTCAACAGGAACCGCATCTTCATGGATCGCACCATGGGTACCGGTGGCATTGGCCCGGAACGGGCACTCAACTACGGATTTACCGGTCCCAACCTGCGTGCAGCTGGCGTTGACTATGATGTTCGTATTCATACGCCCTATTCCAGCTACGAAGATTTTGATTTTAATATACCGGTAGGCAAAACAGGTGATAACTACGACCGCTTCCTCGTGCGTAATCAGGAAATGTGGGAGTCCCTTAAAATTATTGAACAGGCTTACCGTAAAGTGAAAGCGTTTAAAGGCGCCGAAGCAGAAGTATTCCATGCCGATGCGCCCGAGTACTTTCTCCCGCCTAAAGATGATGTGTATACAAAAATGGAAGCGCTTATCTGGCATTTCAAGATTGTAATGGGAGAAATCGAGATTCCGCCGGGAGAAGTCTATCAGAGTGTTGAAGGCGCAAACGGAGAACTCGGATTTTATTTTATCAGTGATGGCGGACGTGCACCTTACCGCCTGCATTTCCGCAGACCTTGTTTTGTTTATTACCAGGCCTATTCCGAACTGACAAAGGGCTCTATGCTGAGTGATGCCGTTCTCACCATGAGCAGCCTGAATTTGATTGCAGGAGAGATGGATGCTTAGGGTGCGAGTGAATTTGAGAGCTTGTTAATGTGAAAATGTGCTAATGTGGTAATTGGAGCAGGCGCCATTTAGAAAACTAATGGTTCATTAAAAATTTAAATACAAACAGATCTTAATTTTCAAATTTTCAAATTACCTAATTTTCAAATTAAAATTATGGCCTTTCATTTCCACATTTTCACATTACCACATTTTCACATTATTCATCATAATTCAGCACAGTGACCCACCCCATATTCCCACCCGATAAGCTGGCAAAAGTAATGGAGCTGATCACGCACTATCCAGAAGGGAAGCAAAAGAGTGCCATCCTTCCTATTCTGCACATTGCACAGGATAATTTTGGCGGATGGCTGAGTACGGAAACCATGGATTATGTTGCGGAATTACTGAATATACTACCAATGGAAGTTTATGAGGTAGCCACCTTTTATTCCATGTGCAACACGAAGCCGGTGGGTAAATATGTTTTTGAAGTCTGCCAGACCGGCCCCTGCATGATCAATGGCTCCGAGGAGATCATACAATACTTAAAGGATACCCTGCATATTGAGGTGGGAGAAACTACCAGCGATGGGCTTTTTACTTTGAAGACTGTGGAGTGCCTGGGTGCATGCGGTTATGCCCCCATGATGCAGCTTGGAAAATTTTATCGGGAGCACCTGACAAAGGAAAAAGTAAACGCCATCATTGAAGAGTGCAGAAATACAGCGGCGACAAATAATTAAACATGGCCCTGGCCGGATATCATTAGGTGTGCGTCTGGTCAGAGCTAATTTTACATAATATGGTTAGAAAACTATTATTGGAAAAAGCGCATCTGGAGGGCATACGCGGCTACGATGTTTACCGGCGCGAGGGTGGATACCGAAGTGTCGAAAAAGCATTGGGAGAAATGACGCCCGACCAGGTTACCGATGAGGTGAAGAAAAGCGGATTGCGCGGACGCGGAGGCGCAGGTTTTCCCACGGGTATGAAATGGAGTTTTATCGCTAAGCCGGAGGGCGTGCCCCGCCACCTGGTTTGTAATGCAGATGAAAGCGAGCCGGGAACTTTTAAGGATCGATACCTGATGGAGTTCCTTCCGCATTTACTGATAGAGGGATTGATTGTTTCATCCTATGCGCTGGGAAGTCATGTTACTTATATATATGTGCGCGGAGAATATTCCTGGGTCATCGACATCCTGGAGACGGCCATTGGCGAAGCAAAGGCCAATGGATGGATAGGTAATAATATTTTAGGCAAGGGATTCGATCTGGAAATTTATGTGCATCGTGGTGCCGGCGCTTATATCTGTGGTGAAGAAACAGCTTTGTTGGAAAGCCTGGAAGGCAAACGCGGACTTCCCCGGATCAAGCCACCATTTCCTGCGGTGAAAGGTGTGTGGGACCGGCCGACGGTGGTGAATAATGTAGAAACCCTGGCTGCTGTCGTTCCTATTATCCTAATTGGAGGCGAAGAATATGCGAAGATCGGCGTTGGGAAATCAACAGGCACCAAGCTCATTTCTACCTGTGGCAATATCAATAAGCCGGGAGTTTATGAAATTGACATGACCATCTCGGTAGAGGATTTTATTTACAGCGAAGAATATTGCGGAGGCATTCCAAACGGGAAAAAACTGAAAGCCTGCATCCCGGGCGGATCTTCTGTTCCCATTTTACCTGCCAATCTTTTGTTGAAAACAGTCAAGGGCGAAAAAAGATTGATGAATTATGAAAGCCTTGCCGATGGCGGTTTTGTAAAAGGGTCGATGATGGGCTCAGGTGGTTTCATTGTACTGGATGAAGATCAGTGCGTGGTTAAGCATACTTTGACGCTCGCCAGATTTTATCGTCATGAAAGCTGCGGCCAATGTTCTCCCTGCCGGGAAGGAACAGGATGGATGGAAAAAATATTAAGGAACATAGATACGGGCAAGGGAAAAATGAGTGATATAGATTTGTTGTGGGATATCCAGCGAAGGATCGAAGGGAATACCATTTGCCCACTGGGGGATGCGGCTGCGTGGCCGGTGGCAGCTGCAATCAGGCATTTCCGGGATGAATTTGAATGGCATGTGCTGAATCCGGAAGAAAGCCAGAAGAGAAATTACGGGCTCGCGCACTATGCAGATCCACTGGAACCTGCGGTAGCAGCAGTTTAGGAAAAGAAAAACGGAATTATGGCCGAAGAAAAAAAATTATTCAAAGTAACGATCGACAATATTGCGATCGAAGTGGAACCGGGTACAAGTATTCTCAATGCCGCACGAAGGATCGGCGGAGAAGTGGCGCCCCCGGCGATGTGTTATTATAGTACGCTGAAGGGAAGCGGAGGTAAATGCAGGACCTGCCTGGTGGAAGTGGCCGCCGGATCCACAGCGGATCAGCGACCCATGCCAAAGCTGGTAGCCAGTTGCCGCACCAACGTGATGGACGGAATGATTGTAAAAAATGTGACGAGTGAAAAAGTATTGGATGCAAGAAAGGGCATTGTGGAATTTTTACTTATTAATCATCCGCTGGATTGCCCCATTTGTGATCAGGCGGGGGAATGCTCCCTCCAGGACCTGAGCTATCAGCACGGGACGGAAGGAACCCGCTATGAATTTAAAAGACGTACATTCGAAAAACACGATATCGGCCCGTACATTCAATTGCACATGACCAGGTGCATTCTTTGCTATCGCTGTGTTTACGTAGCCGATCAACTGACCAACAGGCGCGAACATGGCATACTTGATCGTGCCGATCATTCTGAAATTGCTACCTATATTCATAAAGCACTCGAAAATGATTTTATCGGAAATGTAATTGATGTTTGCCCCGTTGGCGCGCTGACTGATAAAACATTCCGTTTCAAAAACCGCGTCTGGTTTTTAAAGCCATTGGATGCACACCGGAATTGCCTGAAATGTTCAGGGAAAGTGACGCTCTGGAACCGTGGAGAAGAAGTATTCCGGGTTACCGCACGCAAGGACCAATGGGGAGAAGTAAAGGATTTTATCTGTAATGAATGCAGGTTTGAAAAAAAGAAGACGGCTGATTGGGTGATAGAAGGACCGACACGTATTGACCGCCATTCCGTGATCTCAGGGAATCATTATGTTGATATAGTGGAACCGAAGGAAATCATGCCGGAAGTGATGGGAGGCAGGAATCCGAAACTTCTAATGGATATTAACCAGGTGAGTGAGGTAAACCGGAAGGATATCGACCTTTCCGAGATACCAGGCCCCGCACATTCGGAGGACTTCGAAAAAGAAAATTCGTGAAAATCTGATCTATGTTCTTAACCAATAGGCTGATAGTAGTTGATTTGCTTTTATTTCTTTCGGTTGTTCTATTTTTCATCATACAAACAGGTAATTGGAAGGATATGGTGCTCGGATTCGCAACTGTCCTGTTAATCTTTTCCATTGGAAGTCATATCGGGCATTATAAAAAGACGAAGAAACTTTATTAGATGCATTCCTTATTATTATCGGCAGACTGGGGATTAATTGTAGAAAAAATGGTTCTTGTTGCGATCATCATCGGCATCTCTTTATTCGTTGCGATGTATGAGACCTATGCGGAGAGAAAAGTTGCAGCTTTTATCCAGGACAGGCATGGTCCGAACCGGGCCGGCCCCTTCGGAATTTTTCAACCGCTGGCGGATGGGTTGAAACTATTCAGCAAGGAAGAGATCGTTCCCAACCACTCTAATAAATTTCTATTTATTTTGGGTCCTGGCCTCGCCATGCTCACGGCTATGATGACGAGCGCGGTAGTACCCTGGGGCGGACATATTCATGCATTCGGCCGTGATATTTCCCTGCAGATTGCCGATGTGAATATTGGCATCCTCTATATTTTCGGCGTGGTCAGCATGGGCGTTTACGGAGTCATGATCGGTGGGTGGGCCTCCAATAATAAATTCTCCCTGCTTGCTGCCATACGTGGCGCATCCCAGATCATTTCTTATGAGTTGGCCATGGGTCTTAGCCTCATTGCTTTGCTGATGATGACCGGCACGCTAAGCATGCATGATATTGTGCAACAGCAGATGGATGGCCGGTATTATGCATTATATCAACCGCTTGGATTCCTGATCTTTCTCATCTGCGCTTTTGCGGAATGTAACAGAACACCTTTTGATCTTTCTGAAGCAGAAAGTGAATTGAATTTTGGATACCACCAGGAATACTCGTCTATGAAACTTGGTTTTTACCTGTTTGCTGAATACGTGAACATGTTTATCAGCAGCGCAGTAATGGCCACGATATTCTGGGGCGGATACGATATCCCATTTGTAAACGATGCCAGTTTCGGATTGAACCACGGCGCAAACCTGCTGGCCATATTACAGGTGCTATCTTTATTTGTTAAGATCGGCATATTCGTATTCTTTTTCATGTGGGTACGCTGGACCGTTCCAAGGTTTCGCTATGATCAGTTAATGAAACTGGGATGGAAAACGCTGATTCCGCTGGCCATACTGAATATGGTGGTAACGGGGTTTGTGATCCTGCTCAGGCAGAATCACTGGCATTTTTGAATTCTTCCCGGGAATTCAGGAAGAAAAAGAAATATTTGTCCCGGTATTGTTACGGGAAGAATTTAGTTGGAAGGTTGAACCGATAAAAATATTTTTGCAGCACTGAAGAGGACTGAACAGGGAATAAAGAAAAATATATGCAGGCACTTACAAGCAAGGCGAAGGTTGTTGGCAGGAAGCCAATGACATTCTGGGAAAAATTATATATTCCGGTCATTGCCAAGGGCATGGGAATCACGTTTGGTCATATTTTCAAGAAAAAAGCCACGATCAGTTATCCGGAGCAAACGAGAACATTCAGTCCGGTGTTTCGCGGTGTTCAGGTATTGAACCGGGACGAAGAAGGAAGGGAACGCTGCACGGCCTGCGGGCTATGCGCGGTTGCTTGTCCTGCTGAAGCCATCACCATGGAAGCAGCAGAACGTTTGCCCGGTGAAGAAAATTTATATAAGGAGGAAAAGTACGCAGCCAGGTATGAGATCAATATGCTGCGTTGCATTTTTTGCGGACTTTGTGAAGAAGCCTGTCCCAAGGATGCTGTGTATTTATCTGAAACCCTGGTGCCCAGTAATTTCAACCGGGAGTCCTTTGTTTACGGAAAGAAAGAACTCCTGATACCTCATCCGCTGGAGGAACCCGAGGCGTATGCGAAAGCGAGAGGGCAGAAGAGGGGGTAATGTGCAAATTTGAAAATGTGCAAATGTGAAAATGCTTAAGTCAATCAGAATAATTTAAAGATGAACATGATTATGATTTCCCAGTTTACAAATTTGCACATTTCCCAAGAAGGGGTATTTCATTTTCACATTTTCACATTATTAATTAACCCATGAGCCTGACCCAGTTCCTGTTTTGGTTTTTAAGTGCACTTGGCTTATTCAGTGCCATCATGGTAGTGATCAGCAAGAATCCGGTGCACAGCGTGTTGTGGCTGATCATTGTATTTTTTACCATCTCCGGACATTATATCTTACTCAATGCCCAGTTTTTGGCCATTGTGAATCTCATCGTATATGCGGGCGCCATCATGGTGCTTTTTTTATTTGTCATCATGCTTATGAACCTCAATGCGGAAACGGAACCCCAGAAAAATAAGTGGCTGAAGATTGCCGGCGTGATTGGCGGAGGCGCCCTGCTGCTGGTTTTGGTTGCTGCACTCAAAGATGCGGACTCCCGCAATCAGATGGCCCAGATGGGCACCGGGGATATTGGCCTGATTCACAACCTGGGTATTGCCCTGTTCAGGGAATACGTGATACCGTTCGAAATCAGCAGTATATTATTCTTAAGCGCCATGGTAGGCGCGGTGGTGATCGGGAAGAAAGAGTGAGAGGCCCAATGTGGTAATGTGCTAAAGTGGAAATGTGCTAATGTGGAAATGAAGATTCATAATATTCAATTCAAAAATAATTAATAATGCATTCCTTTTTCATTTACACATTTACACATTTTCACATTAACACATTAACTCCATGCCCATAAACTACTACATCTTTCTCTCTGTGGCGCTGTTTTGCATTGGTGTTGCAGGCGTACTGACACGCAGGAATGCGATTATAATATTTATGTGCATCGAGCTGATGCTGAATGCGGTGAATCTTTTGCTGGTAGCGTTTTCAAAAATGCATCATGCAGTTGTGCCGGTCATAGATCCGAATGCAGGTATTAATGGTCAGTTGTTCGTATTCTTTATCATCGTGGTTGCCGCGGCGGAAGTTAGTGTGGGACTGGCCATCATCGCGATGTTGTACAGGAATACCCATTCTGTTGATATTAATTTTTTGAATAGGTTGAAGCATTAGGGGGTTGATGGGTGATGGGTGATAGATGAGGAATGATAGATCTGAAT
>PLEB01000439.1:8948-9210 GCA_003136915.1 Chitinophagaceae bacterium | reverse complement strand
GGATGTTATCGGATGGGGCTGCCTGCTTTTTATTGACAAACAAAAAAAATGAAGCCGGCTTCAGTTTCCGGATTGAATGGATTGAAGGAATTTCCTACGCTAATGAAAAAGAGGCCTGCATGTATATGGGCGGGGAGAAAATGAAAAACGGAAAGCTGAAAAGTTATCTGGATTTAAGTTCTGAGGAGCAAAGGGCCCGCTCCATTATGAGCATCAAGCAGGATGTGAAATTACTCAGCGAAAATATTGTTCCGCTGGGCGG
>PLEB01000439.1:0-8908 GCA_003136915.1 Chitinophagaceae bacterium | reverse complement strand
TTGACCGTTGACGGTTGACGGTTGACGGTTGACAGGCTTTCTATTTACACTTAACTTTTAATAAATGCTAAATTCTTCACAGAGTAACCGTCAACTGTCAACGGTCAACCGTCAACAATAATATCTAGGTAATGAAAAAAGAAGATATCCCCCAGGACCCCAGTGCCCTGGGAAAAATTACCAAAGAAATTTGCTATGCAGTGGACGAAACCGGCAAGTATGGAACCGCATTGAGCAATGGATGGGAGGTAAAGGTTTCTGCACTTGATAAAGCCTGGCAGGACGTAGAACAAAGGATAGCGGCCGCAAGGCAACGTGTTTCGGATAAAGAAGCAAGTCCGCTTTTATTTTTTATGGAACTCCACGTGATGGATATACCTATCGTTGCAGCCTACACAGGATTCTGGAAATGGCAAGTGAAAAAGCATCTGAAACCTTCAGGTTTTGATAAGCTTTCTGAATCGAGACTGCAGAAATATGCTGATCTCTTTGAAGTAAGCATCCAGGATCTAAAAACCATGAAAGCACATGAAACTTGATTTTCAGCATATCCAGTCAGCACATTGTGAAAATGGAGTCACCACCAGCCTGCTTCGCCACCATGGAGTAAACCAGATCAACGAGCCCCTGGCATTTGGAATAGGATCCGGTTTGTTTTTCATATATATCCCATTCATTAAAATAAATAATGGGCCGGCCATATCGTTCAGAACCGCGCCGGGACTCATCTTTAAAAGAACCTGCAAGGCGCTGGAAATACCAGTGGAAAGAAAAAAATTCAGATCAAAAGCAGAAGCGGAGAAAGTTTTACAGGCCTGTCTGAAGGCGGGTCAGCCGGTCGGTTGCCAGGTGGGCGTTTATTATCTCACTTATTTTCCCAAAGAATACCGTTTTCATTTCAACGCCCATAACCTGATTGTATTCGGAAAAGAAGATGACAATTACCTGATCAGTGATCCCGTAATGGAAGTGGCCACTTCCCTGAGCAGTTATGAACTTGAAAGGGTCCGGTTTGCGAAAGGAGCATTTGCGCCACGAGGACAATTATATTATCCCAAAGAAAAACGCATAGTTACCACCGAACAAATAAAAAAAGGCATTCGTACGGGCATTAAACGGAACATAAGGGATATGCTTCATGCTCACGGCAATATTGCAGGCATTAGTGGCATCCGTTATACGGCGAAAAGAATCCGCAGATGGCGGGATAAACTTGGTCTTCAGAAAGCGGGCAGCTATCTGGCCCAACTGGTGAGAATGCAGGAAGAGATCGGGACGGGAGGCGGCGGGTTCCGCTTTATTTACGCTGCCTTCCTGCAGCAGGCTTATGAATACCATGGCCTGGATGAGTTAGCAGAGATCTCCAAAGAATTCACAAAGTCCGGCGACATCTGGCGCTCCGCTGCGGTGCAGGCAGCCGGCATTTATAAAGGACGACTGGGTAGCCAATCGGATTTCAATACGATGAGCGATTTCTTATATCAATCAGCAGAGATAGAAAAACAAGCTTTCATTGCTTTGTCAAAGATAAAGTGGCCTGCATGAGCATTCCCGCAATAGCGATCCGGTCGCTCAGCTTTAGCTATCCGAAACAGGAGGTTATTCAATTTAAAGACCTGAACCTCGAAGTTGAGGATGGCGAGCGATTCGGGCTTTTCGGCCCGAACGGCGCAGGAAAAACCACGCTCATGAATCTGATGACAGGTCTTCTCCAGTATAAAAAAGGAAGCATCCGCTTGCTTAGCCATGAAATCAGCGATCATGCTAAATCAGTAAATAAATTATTCGGATTTGTTCCACAGGATTTTTCTTTCTACCCTGAATTAAGTCCCGACGAAAACCTCTCTTTTTTTGGCGCTTGGTACGGACTTGATCAGCACCGGATAAAAAAAAGGACAGCCGAATTGCTGGCAATATTGGGACTGGGTGAAGTGGGCAACCGCATGGTGCATACTTTTTCAGGAGGCATGAAAAGACGCGTGAACCTCGCCATTGGCGTAATGCACCAGCCAAGGGTTTTATTTCTGGATGAACCGACTGTAGGCGTAGATGTGCAGTCGCGGCACGCCATCATTCATTATCTCAAGGAATTAAATCAGCAGGGTACAACATTAATTTATACTTCGCACCAGTTGGAAGAAGCAGAAGGCTTGTGTGAAAAAATTGCATTGATGGACGAGGGTAAAATTGTTGTCCATGACCGCCTCGGGGTTTTGCTCGAGCAACACCGGCAGGAAGGGCTGGAGGGATTGTTTCTTGGTCTCACTGGTAAACATTTTAGGGACTGATCATGCATACAGTAACGGCAACCATCATTAAAGATCTGAAAATACTCATACGCGACCGTATGGGACTGATCATGATGTTTTTTATGCCGGTCTTGCTGGTGATCGTGATCACCAGTGTTCAGAACAGCACTTATGAGTTGATAAACAATAATAGAATTACCCTGCTTGCCGATAACCGGGATAAAGGACCTGAGGGGGCGCGACTGATGAAGGCCATAGAAAAGATTGGCATGTTTAATATCCTTCCTTCGGATTCAACAGGGCCTGACGATGAAATCTCAATCCGGATGCACGCCAAGGACGCACTGGTAGCAATTGTGATCCCGGCTGATTTCTCTTCTTCTATTCAAAACAGGGCAACCCGAATTGCTAATCGTGCTCTGCAGGATCCCGACTCCCCTGTTTTGAAAAAAGATCTTTCCACCGGGCAAACGGATTCCCTGCTTATGTATTATCATCCGGTCATGCAGCAATCATTTCGTCTGTCTATTGAGGGTGCATTGCATAGTGCTGTGCAGGTTATGCAGGGAGAAGCCATCGTGAGGGATCTATATCATGCGATAAATAACAAATCCGTTCCGCCGGATTTGGAAAAAGATATTTTATTCGGTCAGATCCCAATAACGGAAATTCCTGTTTCCAGAACCGGAAGCAGGGTAGTACCAAATGCATCTCAGCATAATGTGCCGGCCTGGACGATCTTTGCCATGTTCTTCGTGGTCATTACCCTGGGAAGCACCATGGTGAAGGAAAAATCAAGCGGCAGTTTCCTCCGGCTGAAAACCCTTCCTTCCAGTTATCTGAATGCGCTGTTTTCTAAACAGATCGTATATGTATTGGTTACTTTTCTCCAGGCGGCACTGATCTTTGCAATTGGCAATTTGTTGTTTCCGCATATTGGTCTCCCTGTGCTGCATTTACCTAATGATATTCCGGGCCTCATACTGGTTACGCTGGTCACCGGTTGGTGCGCGGCCAGCTATGCAATTTGTGTTGGCGTTTTTTGTAACACGACTGAGCAATCAAACGGTTTTGGTGCCATCTCCATACTTATCCTCGCAGCGCTGGGCGGCCTCCTGGTACCTGCTTTTGCGATGCCCGCAAATTTTCAGCGGATCATGCGGATCTCTCCGCTTCATTGGTCACTGGAAGCTTATTATGGCCTATTCCTGGAGGGGGGAAAACTGAAAGATGTACTAACGAATATTCTATCTTTAGCAGGTATAACTATTTGCATTCAATTACTCACATTATACGGTTTGAAAAAGAAAAACCTAATTTAATAATGACCATGGAAACAACAGAGTTAAAGCAACAGGTAAAGGAGCAGATCATTAAATTCCTGAATTTAACAACGCTGAAACCCGAAGATATCAAGGATGATGAACCTTTGTTCGGGGAAGGCCTGGGCCTTGATTCAATCGATTCCATCGAGTTGATCGTGATGTTGTCCAGGGAATATGGCATCAACATCCAGGATCCCAAAGACGGAAGGAAAGTGTTGGTAGACGTAAACACGATGGTGGATTATATCGAGAAAAACAGAACCAAGTAAAAGGACCGCCTTGAGCAGGATCATGATCACCGGGATGGGTATTATCAGTTCGATCGGAACTTCGCTGCACGAGAACCGTCAGTCCCTGATAGACGAAAAAAGCGGCATCTCCCAACTTGAGTTTTATCCTACGGCTTATGCCGGCAAACTCCCCTGCGGCGAAATAAAAATCTCTTCAGCCACACTCAATCAAAAACTATTTTCGCAACCGGATCCCGCCATCACGCGCACGGGTTTGCTCGTGATCCACGCTGCTGAAGAAGCTGTCCGGGACAGCGGGCTTTCGAAGGCGCAGCTTTCTTCCACGGAAACGGCCCTGATCGGCGCTTCTACCGTGGGCGGCATGTGTCTTACAGACGAGATCTTTCATGATGCACACGCCCGTGCCGAAGGCACCCCCTATACTTCTTCCTACGATTTTGCTTCGGCAACCCTGGTTGCCCAGAAACGATTTGGGATTCTCGGAGAGGTCAGCACCATTAATACCGCCTGTTCCTCCTCGGCAAACGCCATATCATTCGGCGCGAGGCTGATCAGTCATGGATTTGCCAGACGGGCCCTGGTGGGAGGAGCGGATAGTCTTGCAAAGTTTACGATCAATGGTTTTAACGCCCTGAATATTCTTTCCGATAAGCCCTGTGCTCCGTTCGACCGGGATCGCAATGGCCTGAACCTTGGAGAGGGCGCAGCTTTCCTTGTATTGGAAAGAGAAGAAGACGTGAAAGGAAAAAGAATTTATGCAACGCTCAGCGGTTTTGGCAACAGCAATGATGCATTTCATCCTTCCTCTATCTCGCCGGAAGGAGATGGCCCCTATCTCTCTATGAAACGGGCCCTCGAAAAAGCAGGAATAAATCCTGCCGAAATTAATTATGTCAACGCGCATGGTACCGGAACGGAAAATAATGATGAAACGGAGAGCCGCGCTATGCAAAGATTATTTGGCTCACCACCTCCCTTTGCTTCTACAAAATCATATACCGGACATACCCTGGGCGCATCCGGCGCTATCGAAGCAGTATATTCCATTTTAAGTTTAACCCATCAGGAATTATATCCTTCATTGCAATTCAATAACCCAATACCTGAAACGAAATTTGAACCGTTAAAGCACTACAGAAAGCAATCCATTCAGCATGTCATGTCGAACTCCTTTGGATTCGGGGGAAACTGTACAACACTAATTTTTTCAATATTGTAGATCATGCTTTACGTCCATTCCAGCAACTGCATTTCTCCGCAACAAACTTTTCCGGAAACGGAGCTCTGCGAACTCAGGGAATCAGAGAACAATCAATTGAGGGTGAAAGAACCTGCATATACAAATGTTCCTCCTGGAATATTGCGCAGAATGGCCAGAGCGGTCAGGATATGCGTGGGTGCAGCATTACCGCTAATACAGGGTATTCAGGAACCGGATGGTATTATCATCGGAACGGCTAACGGAGGAATCGAAGACTGCATCAAATTCCTGAACCAGATCATTGAATACAACGAAGGGCTGCTCAGTCCCGGAAGCTTTGTACAGAGCACTTCCAATGCTCCTGCTGCCCAGATTTCACTTATCAGCAAAAACACGAATTACAATAATACGGTAACACACAGGGGTCTTGCATTTGAAAACGCCCTACTGGACGCGGTAATGTTATTGAAAGAAAAGCCTGATGGTATCTTTCTTGTTGGTTCTGTAGACGAGATCTCTGATTACAATTTCAATATCGACCTGCTCGCAGGATCCTTCAGAAAAGAAATCGTTTCTAACCGGAAATTGTTTGATCATCCAACCATCGGTACTATTGCAGGGGAGGGAGTACTCATGATGACTGTATCCAATCAACCGGAGGGATCCATCGCCCGGTTGAATGATCTGCAAACCATTCATACGTCAGATGAAGGCCTGGTGTTGGAAACATTGAAACAATTTCTGAAAAGAAATGGCTTCCCCCGGATTGTTCCCGAATTGCTAATCACGGGAGAAAACGGAGACATCCGTCTGGATAAATATTATCAGGCTGTTGAAGCTTTATTTCCCGAAAATATATCCGTTGCGCGGTTTAAACATTTATCCGGCGAATATTGCACCGCTTCTTCATTCGGTTTCTGGATGGCTACGGAAATCCTTCGGAATGGAAAAATTCCGGATATTGCTCTAAAGAAGGGAAAGAAAACCGGGTTCAATAAAATCCTGATTTATAATAATTACCGGGGGATGCAGCATGGGTTTATGTTGTTGGGGAAGGCTGAAGCACTAAGTTCTTCGAAGCAGTGAGATATGCTATAATAACTAATTAAACTTATGTAAGATGAATCCTGAAATAATTAAGCGCCCGGTCAATGCAATTATTTTTTGCGGGATCATTTCGGTATTTACCGGATGTCATTCCACACAGGATCCTTATTCGGGCTGGCCGGTGGTGAATGGAAATCCTTCGGGAAATAAGTTTTCATCTCTTAAACAGATCGACACTTCCAATGTACAGCAGTTACAGCAGGCCTGGATCTATCATTCAGGCGACGTGGATACAGCAGCACATTCTCAGATCCAATGCAATCCCATTATTGTCCATGGTACTATGTACGTAACTTCTCCGCAGCTAAAACTCATTGCCCTTGATGCAGCAACTGGTAAGCAACTTTGGATATATACTCCATTCGATTCGGTTCCTGGCCAGAAGAAATCTTTTTTTATTTTAAACAATTGCCGCGGTGTTGCTTATTGGACGGACAATAGTGGAGACGAAAGGATATTCTATACAGCAGGTTCTTTTCTGCGCGCAATTAATGCAAAAACAGGAAAGCTAATCGACTCGTTTGGTAAAAATGGCATGCTGGATCTGCGTGAAGATCTGGGAACTGATGCGCGTAATCTTTTTGTAACGGAAACGTCGGCACCAACAGTTTACAAGGACCTTGTTATCGCTGGTACCCGCGTTTCAGAAGCCATGGATGCTGCTCCGGGCCATATACGCGCATACAACGCCCGCACCGGGAAACTGGAATGGATATTCCATACTATTCCTTATCCGGGTGAGCCTGGTTATGAAACATGGGAGGATAAGGATGCCTGGAAATTAACCGGGGGAGCCAACAACTGGATGGGTTTGATCGTGGATCAGCAAAGGGGTATTGCATATATTCCCATCGGCTCGGCATCGATGGATTTTTATGGCGGGAAAAGAAAAGGTTCAGATCTGTATGCCGACTGCCTTTTGGCGCTGGATGCATCGACAGGAAAATTAATCTGGCATTTTCAATACATCCATCATGATACCTGGGATTGGGACCCTCCAAGCACGCCGGTATTGCTTACAGTGAACCAGGATGGAAAGTCAATTGACGCCGTTGCACAAACGACTAAAACCGGATTTGTATTTCTATTTGACCGGGAAAACGGGAAACCGCTTTTTCCGATTGTTGAAACAGCGGTGGATACAGTTACGGAATTGATTGGCGAAAAAATCTGGCCGGCACAACCGGTACCACAAAAACCGTTGCCATTTGTGCGGCAATCCTTTACTGAAAAAGATATCAATCCCTATTTGTCGCCTGAAGAATTTGCCGATGTAAAAACACGGCTGGCCAGTTACCATACAGGAATGTTCAAACCGGAATCCAAAGAAGGAACCGTGATCTTTCCGGGATTTGATGGTGGTTCCGAATGGGGAGGGCCCGCCGTTGATCCGGCAACTGCCGTATTATACATAAATGCAAACCAGATGGCCTGGGTATTAAAAATGCTCGACGTGCAGAACAAGCCTGTGAATAAAGAAAATTTTGGTGAGGCGGGAAAACGATTATTCAAACAAAATTGTATGTCATGCCACGGGCCTGATCGTAAGGGAAGTGGTAATTATCCATCCATAATGGACGAAAACAAAAAATATAATAAAGAGGAATTTGTGCAATTCATTGGTGCAGGAAGAAGAATGATGCCGGCATTTCCTTTCTTAAAGCCGGAAGAAAAAGAAGCCATTGCCTCATTTATTCTGGATAATAAAAAGGATCAGACAAAACCATTTATACAGGAATTTTCCGCTGCGGATAGTTTCCGCCAGGTTCCGTACAGTCCCTCCGGTTACGACAAATTCCTTTCAAAGTCAGGCCGGCCGGCCCTCTCACCACCCTGGGGCACCCTAAGTGCAATCGACCTGAACAGTGGGGACCTTAAATGGTCGGTTCCACTCGGAGAAGATGACAGTCTGAAGGCAAAAGGCATTCCGCAGACCGGAGTAGAAAATTACGGCGGACCGGCGATCACGGCTGGGGGATTATTATTTATCGCCGCAGCAAAGGATGGAAAATTACGTGCATTCAACAAGCGTTCTGGCAAACTTTTATGGGAGGCGGGATTGCCTGCAGCGGGATTCGCCACCCCGGCCATTTATGAAATCAATGGAAAGGAATTTGTAGTTATTGCCTGTGGCGGAGGAAAACTCAATACGGTTTCAGCAGATGCTTTTGTAGCGTTTTCTTTACCGGAAACAAAATAAGTATTTTCTATGAAGGCTTTCCTACTGATGATCTTGGTTTCTGTTTTCGCTTTACCGGCCACTGCTCAGGAAAAAGGAGTAAGGCAACCCGTGAATATTATCTTCGACACGGACATGGGGCCCGATTACGACGATGTCGGCGCCATCACACTGCTCCATGCTTTTGCAGATGAAAAAATAATAAATATACTCGCAACGATAGCCAGCACGCGATATGAAAACGTTGCAGCCGTATTAAATGTCTTCAATACCTATTTTCACCGGAGTGAAATGCCCATCGCAGTACCCCGGGAAAACGGACTGTTGCTGAGAGATCGCCAGCATTGGACGGACACAATTGTTGCTAATTATCCTCATCGCATAAAGAGCAATAGTGAGGTTCCCGAACCGGTGGCACTCTACCGGAAGATATTGTCCTCCCATGCGGATAAAAGCATAACCATTGTAACGGTCGGATTTTTGACCAATCTCGCAGCTCTGCTCAGGTCCGGAGCGGACGGGTATTCAAAACTTAACGGATATGATCTTGTAAAAAAGAAAGTAAAACGACTGGTGAGCATGGCAGGAAAATTTCC